>CAZPUO010000019.1:0-18892 GCA_964589745.1 uncultured Methanotrichaceae archaeon | reverse complement strand
GACAGGTGAGTTTCGTATCCCCTATCCGACAATATTTTCTTGTGGTTTCATCATTTGAGGATGACAGCCCATAAAGGATGTCTGAAAAAATACGCACTGACATAATGCGCCGACTTGAGTTCAAAGGCCCCCGGTCTTATCCTGTTCACGCCATTCTCCTTTGTACCTCTTGATATGAAGGCTTACCACGTCATAGGGTATGGTATGCTTCTCCATCTTCAGATGCTGGCTGAGCAGGTCGGCCTCTTTTCGGTAGGATCTAGCAACTTCTTCTGCATATCCTATGCCCTCCGCGGTGAGCAGGTATTCATATCGCTGCAACCATTGACCATTTCGCTTGTAGTGGCGCTGATCCTGGTAGATCATGCCCATGGCCACCAGGATCTGGATGTCCTCGAAGAGTTTTTCGCTGTAGGGAAACCCATAATCGGAATGGAAGGAGTAATCGTAAAGACTGGATAGGCTCGCCTCGCCCAGATCTTTGAGCCGATTCACCATCCTGTAGAGCCAGGTTATGTTTCTGATCCTGGGAACAAGGATCCTCTGACCGAAGCTCTCGGATAGCATATTATGAAGGCTGTAGAAGAGCAGCAGCAGGCCGTCGATGGGAAGATAGCTCTCCGCCCGAATGAAGCTTAAGAGCTTTGCTGCCTGAATCCTCACCTCTTCCAGGGAGATCTCAGCAATAGAGTCCGAGAAGAAGGATAAAGCGATCTGGCGGGTCAAAGACTTCACCAGCCCTGCCGCCAATGCGGATTCGTCATAGAAAAATCCATTCGCCTCCGTTCTCATAGAGCGCGGCACTCCACTTCCGGAGGTGATATCTACCAGTGCACAGTATCTTTTGCCGAGACCGTCCTCGAAGAGCTTCCTCATCCGCCCGTGACGGGAGATGGTGGAGAGAGCCATCCTGATATCAGGCGGCAGAGACCTGTGATCGAACCTGGCCACTAGAGGAAACTCACGACCATATTTTATTCGCTCCAGCAGCTCCCGCGATAGGTCGTCTCCTTGCTCCCAGATGAACCTGAGAAGATCCGGGTCTGTATATTCTCGGAAGAAGAGAATGATTCTGGATCTTGCCTCCGTAGCCTCCATCCTTGCCAGGGCATTTTCCAGGGCTGCCAGGAGCATGGCGCGGATGGACTGGACAGATGGGTGGTAAATGAGGGCGTTGTAGTGATGCGCCCGGGCGATGAGCATCGATTCTGCAGCGGTTTGTGACATCTCCGCCCGATAATCACCGATTCCTGCCAGGACTATTCGGCCGTTGCAGATGGTGAGGGCCTGCAGGATCTGGTCGGCGTCAACCAGGCCCAAGCTGACACCGGAATGATGCGAGTCTCGCAGCAAAAAGTCTATTCTGTCGGCATCCAGGTCCCCGGAGATGATCTGGCCGAGGGGAGGCCTGCCCCCAGAGGCGATTTCCGCCACCTCCCGGAAAAGCTCATCTGCGTTGCCGAAGGCCTGCTCGCATGCCCGGATGGCCTCCTCGCCAAAAGGGTGAGTGATAATAATCTCGCGGGTGAACTCCTCGTGCCTCGAAGCACGCCGGCCGGCAATGAGTGGCTGGATTTCGGGGTTGCGGCTGAGCACGCCTTCAACGGCGTGAGAGAGAGCAGAGTGCCCAAGGTCGTGCAGGAGACCCGCCAGCCTGACCTTGCGCACCTCCTCAGGGGAGAGGCCCAGGCGGTCGGCCATCAGGCCAGCCACGTACATGGTTCCAAGGCTATGCTCGAACCTGGTGTGGTTGGCTCCCGGATAGACGGCTTCCACCAGGCCCAGCTGTTTTATGCCCTTCAGGCGCTGCAATGGCCTGGATTGGATTAGCAGCCACTCCAACTCATCCGCCTGAATGGCCCCGTGAACGGGGTCGTGAAGGGTCACAAGCTTGTTCTTCACGGAAGATCCCGATAGCAATAAAATCCTTGCAGACTCTTGCGACTTGCAAGTCTTTTTGTGCGCTCGCCTAGGGTCCTATGCCACGCCAAATGGCCAATCCTATTTAGTCCCAAGCTTCATAATGGCCGCGGCCAGATCACCTTTTGCCTCCAGCAGAGCTGCTTTTGCTTCGTCAGCTGTCACGCCGGTCTGGGCTGCCACCAGCTCCACGTCCGAGTCGGGTATATCCAGCGCGGGCTGTTCTTGAGAAACGGATCGCTCTGTGGAATCGCCCGATATCTGGTAGCTGCGCACGCCATGAGAGTCCATGATCGCGACCGAGGGGTTAAGGATGACGATTTCCTTGTCGGGCATACGAATAACGACTTCTGAGACATTCTCAAGCTCGTCGATGTCTATGCCCATGCTTTTCAGCATGCCTTTCATCTTTCTGGGGCTCATTTGGCCCCTTCCGCCCAAACCTCCTAATCCTGGAAACATACGATCACCTTATCTTTGAAGGAGATTGATCATAAGTAAAGATATCTATCCTTCTATTCCGATCTCGAATTTTGCCAGATCTGGGTTCACATGTCCAGAAGGATGGGTGGAAGGAAGGACTGGCAGCATATGATATTGATCCGCAGAAGGGCAACTCCATCATTGCTCCGCTTCCACGGGCTCATGCCAGGACTTTCCCGGTCCCCTGAGCAGGCCGAATGCGGGATGGGCTCTCAAAACATCTTCAAAGAGAAGAAGTCTCTCAATAATAAATTGCTATTAGCATCATCAAAGTGGATAGGGATACGTACAATGCTCCGGGTATAAAATGAGCCGAAAAATCCGGGCGAATTTTGACTAAACGCTCGATTTGTATCCGTTCTTCATCAGCAAAAAATGATTCAGGATAGCTATGCAGAAACGCTTCGTATATTCTGAAGTAACCAAAGTCGAAAAATGAACTGAGGCTGATTAAAACAACATTCGAAATGCCGTCGATTGTCATATCGAATCTGATATTAACCGACCCAAGAAGGATAAATAATAATGCAAAATGCAAAAGAGGTATGGCGAATAAAATGGCCCATGCCACTAATAAACGCCTGCGGTTGTGAGATACTCCTCTCCAGGCATTGTATGTATCCCATGGTTTATACATTTCATGCGAGCGATCTATTATTATAGCAAAATAAATTGCGAAGAATAATGTGAATACCTCCTGCGCTTCAGTGAGGGGCATGTTCTACCTAATTTCGAATTTGTTTAGTTTCATAGTTCTCGTAAAGAGCCAGTAGGGGTTGCGTAAATTGCATGCCAATCCAGGCTTCACCCTTGCGCTGAAAGTGCCTCGTGTGCACGTTTCTTTCGAAACTTTCATAATTACATTTTCTCGTCATGTATTATTATAATACGTGCTTTTATCTTTGAAGTAGATTTTGCATAGATGTCTGGAAAGATGCTTGTTGAATGTATAACTCCCTTATCTCTTCTTTTTGCCAACTTGAGGAGAATCAAATAGGGTCGGCGCACCCACGCAGCAGAGCTGCGGGGTATGCAAGGCACCGCCGCATAAAGACGTTAGCAAGTTAACTGACCTCTCCTTAAGTTGGATTATATGCACTTTATCCCCGCTAAAGAGCAGCGAGGGTATTCGAATAAAATAATTGTTATTTTATAGATAACATGAACTGGATGCCTGATGTCAATTGAGAGGCAGGCATGCTAACCTCGGATTCAAATTTTGAATAATTATATCAACAATTAATTTTTTAACAAGTTTAGCTGATAATTATTGTCAACAATCATGCATAAGGTTAAGAGAAAGATCAATTATCAGTTCATGAAAAACTATATATATTAATAATGAAAATATCTACTAAAAAAGAAGATGGTGAAAATGAAATGACGTGCAAGAGGAAAGTAACGATCTTCATCTTTGTAACGCTTCTTTTATTTTCTTCTGTCAGTTGCCAAGATTCCTGGTCCCGGAGGGAGGCGAATAATGATAGAAGTATTGGCAATTTTGAGGATTGTGGTAGCATCTCAAGCGGTACGAAGTCTGAGAGTTCGATCGGCACTTCGATAAACGATCACCTGACGGCCAGCGTCCCTCAAATAGTGTGGCAAAAATGCCTGGGTGGCAGTCGTCTTGATGAAGCAAACAGCGTCCAGCAGACCGCTGATGGAGGTTGCATCGTCGCAGGAGATACGAATTCCACTGATGGTGATGTGAGTGGCAACCGCGGAGCTCGTGACGCCTGGTTGGTGAAGCTCGACAGCGTCAGCACCATCCAATGGCAAAAATGCCTGGGTGGCAGTCGTTATGATGAAGCAAATAGCGTCCAGCAGACCACTGATGGTTACATCGTCGCCGGAGATACGAATTCCAATGATGATGATGTGAGTGGCAACCACGGAAATTATGACGCTTGGGTTGTGAAGCTCGACAGCGTCAGCACCATCCAATGGCAAAAATGCCTGGGCGGCAGTCGTTATGATTATGCCATCAACATCCAGCAGACCACTGATGGAGGTTACATCGTCGCAGGGCTTACGAATTCCACTAATGGTGATGTGAGCGGTAACCACGGGAATTATGACGCCTGGGTGGTGAAGCTCGACAGCGTCGGAAATATCCAGTGGCAAAAGTGCTTGGGTGGCAGTCACAATGAAGAAGCAAACAGCGTCCAGCAGACCGCTGATAGAGGGTATATTGTCGTGGGGGATACGAATTCCACTGATGGTGATGTAAGCGGCAATCACGGAAATTATGACGCCTGGGTGGTGAAGCTCGACAGCGCCGGTAATATAAAATGGCAAAAGTGCCTGGGTGGCAGCCGTTATGATGAAGCAAATAGCGTCCAGCAGACCGCTGATGGAGGTTACATCGTTGCTGGAGATACGAATTCCATCGATGGCAATGTGAAGGGCAACCACGGAAATTATGACTCCTGGGTGGTGAAGCTCGATAAGGTCGGAAATATCCGATGGCAAAAGTGCTTGGGTGGCAGTCGTAATGAAGAAGCCATCAGTATTCAGCAGATCACTGACAAAGGTTACATCGTTGCTGGAGACACGAATTCCACTGATGGTGATGTGAGCGGTAACCATGGAGATTATGACTCCTGGGTAGTGAAGCTCGATAGTATCGGCCATATTCAGTGGCAAAAGTGCATGGGTGGCAGTGCTTATGATGATTCCTGGAGCGCCCGGCAGACCACTGATGGAAGGTACATCGCTGCCGGACTTACATTTTCCAACGACGGAGATGTGAGCGGCAACCATGGAAATGGTGACGCTTGGGCGGTAAAGCTCGATGCCCCGCCTAGCACGCCAAACACGCCCTCGGGACCAAGATCAGGATTTATAAGAAGGCCCTATCGCTACTCTACATCAGCAATTGATCCCGATGGAGAGCAAATCAAATATACCTTCGACTGGGGAGATGGCACAACCTCAGTGACCGGTTTGATTGATTCCGGCAAGAGGGCAATTGCATCCCATCTCTGGTTCAAGCCAGGAAATTACCGAGTTAGGGTGATGGCTACAGATAGTGTTGGTTCATCATCCGGATGGTCAAGGACTCTGACTGTAACTGAGGAAATTCCGATTGCACTTGTGGCTGGCTAAAAATTTGTTGGCGATGTGTTTTAAATTTTTTTATCTTAAGGGAATACTAGACACGATGTCCCAAGGAGCTGCGGCCAAACTTCGTCCAGCATTGCGGAAATGGCCGGGAGCTTCGCACCCCCCCGCCCGCGGGAGTCTCGTGGGTGGGTGTTGCGAAGGTCGAGGGCATGGCCGCAGATGCTGCCCGCCAGGGGCCAGCATTGGGTTGGCCATCGCCTTCCCGAGTTGAACGGAATGGAGGACTTGTAAAAGTATTTATCATGGGCTCGCAGTGATGATATCGGGATTCCGGACGACTGCGAAATCACAGCAATTTCGAGACACTGCCTTGACAATCGATCACGTGGTGGGATCAAAGGGCTCGACGCATGGAAGACTGATCCACAAAAGGATTATGACATGACATATCCTCCGATGGATGATAAGCGGCAGCAAAAGATAGTCAACTTGGAAATTGCGCTGGGTGTATTCATTGGCACTCTGGCCACCAATATAGTCAACATATCCCTGCCGACCATCTCCAGCTATTTCAACGTGGATACCGTATACGTTTCCTGGGTGGCTCTCCTCTACTTGCTGGTTCTCTGTAGCACGATTGTGGTATTCGGGAGACTTGCCGATATCAGGGGCTTTAAGAAGATATTCCTGGCGGGCTTTGCAGTCTTCACTTTCGCTTCCCTACTTTGCGGGCTCTCCAATGATATCAATATGCTGATCGCTTCAAGGGCACTTCAGGCCATCGGTGGTGCCATGTTTATAGCCGTGGGACCGGCCATGATCTCTACAATCCTTCCGCCGGAAACTCGTGGGCGGAGCATGGGCTATCTGAGCATAGCCGCCGCTGCGGGAATTGCCCTGGGGCCTGGCATCGGCGGCTACCTGACCACGTTCTTGAGTTGGAGATCGATCTTCTTCATCAATATTCCGATTTGCGTATTTGCCATACTTCTGGGTGCGAGAATAATCCCGAACTGCCCGGGCTCAAGGCCTGAGGAAAAGATTGATCTGATGGGTGCATTCCTGCTCACGGCCTCTCTGGCCGGTGCAACTTTGGCGATTAACATGGGCAAAAATCTGGGCCTTCAATCGCCCTTGATCCTTGCATCTATTCTCCTATTCCTGACCTGTGGCTATGCCTTCTTTCTCCGCGAGAAAAGGATTTCCGAGCCCCTGGTGGATCTCGATCTGTTCCGAAGAAAGTGTTTTCTTTATGCCAACATGGCTTCCATGATGTCCATGCTGGTGTTTGCGGGAGCAATGTTCCTGCTGCCCTTCTACCTGCAGGTATTGCGGGGCTATACAGCCGATATCGCCGGTCTGATCCTGATGGCGCCGCCGCTAGTCATGATGCTTACTGCCTCAGTCATCGGCAGCTTTGCAGATCGGCACGGATCAAGGGAGATTTGCATTGCGGCATCGATCCTTGCGGCGCTATCCTTTGTCCTGTTGAGCACCATCGACCAAACAATTCCCCTGCCCTTCGTGATTGCCTACATGGTACTGATGGGAATGTCCATCACCATGTTCGTCTCCCCAAACATGAGCTTTATCATGGGCAAGTGCCCCGACCAGAGAAAGGGCATCGGCTCCAGCCTGACCATGGGGATGAGATATCTGGGATCAATGATAGGCGTGGCCTCTTTCGGGGCAGTATACACCGCAAATCTGCCGAATGCTTTGAACGGCACTCCAAGTTTAAGCGTTGCAGCATCCACCAGCATGGCCTCCGCCTTCCATAACTCCTTCTTCCTGGGAATTGTCTTCAGCCTCTTCATGCTCATCTTCTCCGTGATGGCCCAGTGGAGGGATTGCTACGGATGCCCGGCATCAGAAAGCATGAATGAGCCGAAATTTTTTTGCAATTCCAGAAAAATCTAATCCTTCATCTATACGCAATTAAATATCCTAATTTAATAGATTTGCTATCTTCCATGAGAAACGTCCAAATAAAATTTGATAGAATGCAAAACCCAATAATATTATAGAATTCAAATTTAAATAGACCAGAAATGTTTTAATTCAACCGGAACAACTTAAGAATAAATTGATCAGTCTGCAAATTAGGAGTGGAAAATTATGAAGGCCAATAGTAAACTGATGCTAGTGCTATCAGCTATTGCACTGCTAACGCTGGGAGCCCCTTCAGTATACGCGCAGGATCTTACGGGTGTTTGGTCATGCGATGATGGAGGAACTTATTATCTCCATCAGCTCGGCAATACCCTTTGGTGGTTTGGCGAAAATGATCCCAATAGTCCTGGCTTTGCAAATGTTGCAAGGGGTACCATTAATGGAAATATAATCACGCTAAATTGGGCAGATGTTCCAAAGGGGTCAACTTTGAACAGCGGCTATATAACTCTTAGTATAATTTCAAATAATATGTTACAGAAAGAAACTTACTCGGGAGGATTTAGCGGCTCAATGTGGACCAGATAGTGCTGGTTGAGCTAAGGCCGCCGACGGATGCAATCTGCTTCAAACTGCGGGCTAAGCCCTTGGAGTCAAAACAAGGGCGGCTCAGGCGGAGTCTCATCTCATTATGCTGCCCGCCGGGGGGGTCGTCCGGGGACGCTCGTTGCTTGATCTCAGGTCGAGCAGGATGCGAACTTTGCACTGTTTAAGACGCTAAAAAAAGAAGGTGGATTCACTCGGATTTACACGCAGGGCAGCCAGTCAACGCTGATGGCTCCACAGGTGGAGTTACCCCAGAGTTGAATGAACTTTTCGATGGAGAAGACACCAGTGAGGTCCTCGACAGATCTGCCGTATTCAGCATGGCGTCCCTTGAGCTGGCCGTCAGCCGACGGGTCGCGGGAGATCCATCCGATGTGGGCCATACCAATGACGTTGCTATTGAGGTTAGCCTCGAGAACGCCGGTGCAGCAAGGCGATGGTGGATAAGGCCCTTCCCTAGAGTTAGAATCGACGCCAATACCATAAGTGCCTGTAGGAATAGTGAGGTCATAGGCTCTTGTTTTAACTTCGGAGGTCTTCTGCAGATGCTCGGCGTGGGTGTACATTTCAGTGAGAACTGCACCTATAGCATAATTTTGCACACACAGCTTCTCTATCCACTTTTGATCATAGGTGCCAGTCTGGTAGCTTACTGGCATATATTCAAATTCGGCCTCCTTTGTAAAATTTATATAATCCATGGGTCCCCAACCAGTATACCAGCCTATTTGATCAGAATCAACTGGGCCGACATTATTAAAAAATTTGTCGTATGGATCCCAAATAATATCTAAGCCACAATGACTCTCAATCTGCCTTTCAGCCTCCAATTCTGTCTTATCAGTTACTATATTCCCCGATCCGGATTCTTTTTCAACAAACTTGGTGCCATTAAAGCCTGTCTGCGTGGATATGATCATCTCTACATTCTTGTATCCTACGCCCTTGACCGATGCCTTTTCGTACATGTAGTTGGCCGCACCGGCCGTGCCAACTAGCGTGACGGTTAATAATGCTAAAACAACCAATCGCTTATTCGTTTCTATTCCCTCCTACATTAAACAATTTAGTTCCGTATTTTAGTTCCGGATGAGTCATTAGGCATATTAAGTTTCCGTCGAATAATTACAGTTCGCCTAATTTTGGCAGAAGTCATCTTTTGGAGTAGCTATCTGAGTGGCAGGTTGGCGGCGATAGGAGGTGGGAATTCCGTTTGACAGTGCTGTTCTGTGCGATCCGGGGCACAGGTCATTGTTCATCAATTGCACCCGGTAGAGAAGATGGGCAGTGGGCCACGCCCGCGCGCGTGCCAGCGGGACCACGCTCGGTGGATGCGGATTGGTGGTCATGCCATCGGAGCCCAGATGAGCGGGACGGATGAGATCAGTCAGGATTTGAGAAAGAAGATTATGCTCAAGAGCTTCCACAAATGATTGGGATCTGATCACTTTAGACCATTCCAATCGTCTATATTTATAATGGTGATTTCTTGCAGAGTTCGTGACTCGGGAGTTGTGTGTTTTATCCTCCCTCCTTTACCTGCGCCCGGGTCATCCCTCCTCATTTCTGATTGAATTGCCAAATCAAAAGCAGACCTGGCGCTTTATCGGCTCCTAATGGGGAACCCCCCCCGGTCGGGCATCGGGCTTGATGGGGATGCTGACCGCGAATCCAGCGTTTTGCAGGTATGAGAAGATTTGCCTTAATGCGGCAGTCTTTCGATAGGGCCTCCCTCATCGGTAAACTGTCCGGCAATATCTATCGGTACAGACCTCCACAGGGGCCAAACATCTTCCCTGGAAGCAGACCGTACCTAGAGGACAGGTGATTCCACATGATCCACAGTTTAATTCATCACTGCTAATATCGGTACACCATCCGTTGCAGGATGTTAGGCCTCCTGGACATGAGCACTTTCCGTTGATGCAGTCTTTTCCTGGAGAGCAGGTATTTCCACATGCTCCGCAATTCCGCAAATCGATGCTGGTATCAACACAAGTTCCATTGCAGAGAGTTTGACCTGCTAAGCACGAACAATTTCCATTGAGACAGGCTTTCCCTAAAGGACAAATGTTTCCGCATGCCCCACAGTTCAGTTCATCGATATCAGTATCTGTACAAGATCCGTTGCAGAGGCTTGTGCCTGCCGGACATGCCTGGTTACTCAATGAAGCGGCCAAGCTATCAATCATTCCATAAGCCAGCAATATCAATATCATGTATATTATTCTAATTTTATCACCTCGTTCTGCCCCATGCAAGTCTTAAGATTCGTTAATATCATTGTTAGCTGCTGCTTTTTATATCTTTTTAAACTGAGGCGGATTGTCCATTACCAAGACCCAGATCTCGGATTGGCTTCGACGGCCTGGCCGTAGGATGCAGCCCTCCGGCTCCGGTCGGGGTGGGACAGATCGCCATGTTTTGGTCGACGGGATGGTCCGGAGCCACGCCTGCCCATGCGCCTGCATGCACGCACGTGGGTGGGGCGACAGGGATGTCGTTAGCGGCGAAAGTGAGTCGACGGGTGGACTGAGGATAGTCAGCGCTTAATTTATGATCATCTGTCCTGTTCACGGTGGATGGCAGATTCCACAGGGCACATAGCCATGAGCACGGGCATCTGCAGAACTCGTGAACCAGATCTCGTTCTCTGGCTTGGTCCGCTGGGCCGCACTGCAGCTTGGGTAAAGGCATTAAGATAAAAACCATCTCGAAATCAATATGTCATGATCCTAAATCTCCTCTTTCCACCAATTAGGTCCTTCTAATACCATTCGAGTTCCCTAGTGGAAACTTGGTTTCAAGACGAGGGGTAGTTTGAGATGAGTTCATTGGAGAGTTTATCGATTCGAATAAGATTCGTAATTAAATTTCGTTCGATTCACGCAAATCACAACGACCTCCACCGCGCCTCGATGCATGACTAAAGAGATTTAATGTAGTAGTATTAATATAATGCATTTTCAACATAATAAACACATACAAAAATTAATTAACATTAAAGATACAATAGTTTTTGGAGGTTTTGTCTTTGAAAATTAATCAATCGCTCATTATTGCGATCGCGATTCTGATGCTATCCACGGTAGTATTGGCACAGGATGTCAGCATCGATCAGATCAAGCAAACGCTGGAAAAGTCAGATGTGAATCTGACCACCTATACTTATTCCAGGTCTGCAGAAAGCAATATACTTTACACAAATGAATCGATTCGAACGAGTTTCAATGCGGACAAAATTACTGAGGGAAAGGTAGATCTGGTAAATCAATCTGGGTGGTGGAGCTCTAAGCTGACAGATGAGAACAATGGCGATGTCCTTACATGGGAAGGCTACTTTGTAAATGGCTCGGAATACTGGAAGGAAGGCCAAAACTGGACGAAATTTAGCATTAACGATACCGCCAGGATCTTGGAGGATTACAACGAGATTCCTGGCCAGGTAGTTCTCATCAACTTCTCAAACATGAAGATCGAGGGTTCTGAGAAGTTCGAGGGAGTGGACTGCTACAAGCTCGTGGGTTCACCGAGGGATATGATATACAAGGGAATGATAGGCCTGCAGTTAATTGCCACCTACTTGCCGTCACCGTTCCCGCTTCCGAAGGAGCTGAGGAATCAGACTCTTGATATCCGCAACACCAGCCTGATGAACAGCAGCAGCATCGTCTTGTCCGCATGGGTTTCCAAGGATAAGTTCCTCTTGAGAAGGCTTGATATCAATTCGACCCTGACCGTTACCCCCGAGATCTTGAACATCCCATCGCCCAACTACAAGATCGTGAGCAGCGTCAATGAATCTACAATTTATGTGAACTTTGGTTTGCCTGTAGAGATAGAGCTGCCAAAGGGTGCCCAAAATGCGTCTTACAGGATGATCGCAACTGATTGGAGATGGGCCGTCCTTGGATCTATCAGGCCTTGATCGGAGATGATGAAGATGATTCTTAAACTAAAAATTCGGAAAGAGACCTTCTTGTTTGCAGTGGTTGCTATTATGACTTTTCTAGCGGCTGATGTTCTGGCAGTTGATGTTCTGGCTGCAGCGGGACAAGGCATAGATACATCAGGACCCGATTCCGCTTACTGTTCAGGTATGGGCTATCTGTACACGACAAAGCCCGGAGTAAATAACGGCCAGGCAGTCTGTCAGTTTCCTGATGGTACCTGGTGCGATGCCCATGCCTTCTTTACCGGAGACTGCGCCGCCTCAACTAACATTCCCTACAATCCCAACATCAATCCCTACACGTACAATCCTTATGCGTATAATCCTTACATGTACGGCAATCCCTATATGTACAACAATCCTCAAGGAGCGCTGGATATCGCTGACGCAACCAAGACATGCCAGAAATATGGTGGAGGTGTTCAATCCGTGCACACTTCTTACGGAGATGTGAATATGTGCGTCTTTCCGGGGGACGGCTATGTCGACCTTATGGCCCTTCGCAACGGGATCAATGGAGGATTCTATGGGGACAACTGGTATTATTATGCCTATTCCTGGCTGAACGCGCCATAGTAACGGAGGATCTTATAGATAATCAATTATTTTTTTAATTTTATTAGAATTTTATTTGATATTAGATTTTGCCTACTGTCATTTCTTACCATTGTTCAAAATAATGTCATGAATTTTCTTCGTCACCATTTCAACAATACGATACACAATCACACTTTTGACGTCTCCGTCCCTTAAATTTATAACCTGACCTGCAGAATATATCTTGTGGACTCTAAACAAGCTGTAGTGCTTTTTGTTCTGGTGCTGGGAACCCTGATGGGCGCTCTGGACAGCACCATTGTAATCCTCGCATTTCCTGTGATAGCCGATGGATTGAATTCGGATATCGCTACCACGATATGGATCATCCTGATCTATCTTCTTATCACTGCCATCACTACGACTCCCTTCGGCAGAGTTGGGGATCTTTATGGAAGAAGCCGAATGTTCAACGCTGGATTTGCGATATTCACAATAGGATCTGCGCTCTGCGGCCTTTCCCCTAATATACAATCACTAATATTATTTAGAGCAGTGCAGGCAGTGGGAGGCTCGCTTCTGCAGTCGAATAGCGGGGCGATAATTGCCGATATATTCCCCAGAAATGTGCGGGGCAGGGCATTTGGATACAACTCTCTTGGCTGGACCGCTGGGGCCATGATCGGCATCGTGCTGGGCGGAGTGATCACGACGTTTATCGGATGGGAATATATTTTCTTCATCAACATTCCCATTGGCATTATGGCAGTGATTCTGGGGCTGCTTTATTTGAAGGATGCGGGAAGGGCAAAGACCGTGATCGATCTCCTGGAAATGGTGCTTATGGCGGGTCCACTTTCTCTTTTATCTTTCGGAGCCGTGGATTTTGCAGGGCAGGGACTAGGCTATTTCAACCTGACGTTAATGATATTGGGAGTGATGATGGTCCCTATCTTCATAGTCTACGAACTGAGATCAACAAATCCAATGCTGGACCTTCGTGTATTCAGCGATCGGGTTCTTCGGTATTCTCTTTTAGCAGCGTTCTTCATGTCTCTTGGTTATCTTTCCGTGGTCTTCATGGTGATTATGTATCTTCAAGGGGTGAGAGGGCTATCGCCCCTGGATGCATCCTTGTTGCTGATACCTGGTTATCTGGTTGGCAGCATTCTCAGTCCTTTGATGGGAAAGTTATCGGACAATTATGGAGCCAGGATCATAGCAAGTATAGGGATCGTGATGCTGGGATTTGCCATCCTGATCTACCTGACTTTGGGATTGGATTCTTCACTGGACACCGTGCTCATAGCATCGGCAATTTCCGGCACCGGGACTTCAATGTTCTATCCGGCAAATAACAGTGCTGTGATGGCAAGCGCTCGCAGTGGATCTTACGGCAGCATATCTGGCCTGCTCCGAACCCTTCAAAACATCGGGATCCTGGGAAGTTTCGTTATGGCCATATCGGTAGCTTCGGCATCAATTCCGAGAGCAGATGCCTTCAATATATTTATTGGGACCACAAGCCTCTCGGGTGGTTTATCTACAGAGTTCATTTCAGGAATGGACGCTGCTCTTTGGGCGTCTTTGTTATTGCTGGTAATATCCGGGCTGATGTCCATCATCAGAGGGAAAGAGACCAAGGCCCAAAAACTCATGCAAGGAAGAGAATCATCATGAGTTCGTGACCATGCATCACGATAAGCTAAAAAAGTGTGAAAGGATGCTGAAATCCGGAAATGAAAGTGAGATTAAGATAGATGAAATCAAGAATCGCGTTAGCAGTATATCCTTTTCATTAAGGCTCAAAAGAAAGGAAAAACAGACACGAATCGCCCTCTTAAAAGTCAATTCTAAAAAAAGACAGCTCCGGAGAGCATTTGCCCTTTAGCTCTTCGGATCACCGATTCCTTCTGAAGGCCAGAGATGCCATTGCCATCAAGCCGATTAGAGAAAGGATTCCTTCGAATCCGGGTGTCCCATACGGAGCATTTGCGTTGGTCGCCTTTGCGGTCGCATTCGATACGTTGGCTGAAGCGATTGTAGCCGGTGCTGCAGCGGATGCCACGGAGACTGAGCTTGCTGACGCATTCGCTCCTGAGGATGCATTCATCGCCGATGATGCGTTCATTGGTGATAATACGTTCATCTGAGAGGTGTTATTTGCTGTGCTGTTTGCTCCGTAGCCTTCTGCGCTTACAGCTATTGATGCAATCAGCAGCGTAGATAGCATCATTACCGCTATCACTAATGCTTTCTTCATCATCTTACCTTCTTTTTCATTAATTGGCCGGATCGTTAAGCTGCGGTGACATTGACTGTGTTATAGACCAGCGGGATCAGAGGAGTGTGATCGTTATTCACAAGCTGCACCGAGAAGTTGTGCAGGCCAGGCTTAACGTCTATCCAGATGAAAGACGTATTGGCTGTAGGGGCATAAGTGCCCGGAGATGTAATCGCAGGCTTGGTGGGTGTCTCTGGAACCGGAACGTCCATATAGTAATGGATGTGTCCCTCGCCGGCAACATTCGCTGCCCCGAGCATATTCACAAGGTTGAAGCCGGTGACATTGACCATGACTGTGACATTGCCTGAAGGAACCGTCGCTCCCTCCTGTGGCGAGATGATGGTGATCATGGGCATTCCACTCGAGGCCATTCCATCTGTTAGGGCTTCCGGCTGGGTCTGATTGGCGCCGGACTCGTACGTCTCCTGATATGGAGTCAGTGTTTCTTGGGCCATTGGCTGGGGGGTCCCAACCTCATAGCTCTGCTGTGATGGTGTCTCAGACACATCAATAATCTGTGCCAGGCTGGTGCATATAGAGAAGATGATTGCGGTCCAGATGACCAAATGGATCCATTTCATAGTCTCACCTATCAGTATATTGTTCTTTATCAAAATTATTGGGCATCAAAACTATTTAAATTTTTATTGAAGACAACAACGCTAAATCAATGAGCGATATAGATTCTTCGGCCTAGACATATTTTGAAACCGCTAATCTTTACCTTTACTCGGCTCTGGTTCTGAAGAGCTTGAAGCTGTGTCTTAACCAAGCCGAATATCCGTTTTTCAGATTGTTGATACCATTTGTTCTGGATTATAGATAAGTGAGGCATCGTCCATGGTGTGGTCGTCCATGGTCGTCTATGGTGTGGATGGCGAGGCATCGTTTATGCTTACAATTTCGGCGCAGCGAGACCTGTGCCCTTCCGATGATATTTTTGCACGCCGAACCTGAGCGTTTCTTGAGGCGCCTGGTAAGTTTATTGGTTCAGACTATATCACCCTCGCGCCCTTTTTATCGGGAAAATTCCGCTATTTAGTTAAGCAAGTACCGCCTTTAATTTAAGGGAAGAGTATGCAAAAAAATAGAGTTAAAGTAGGCTTGATACAAACTTTGGTCTCAGAGGACTTCGATCTCAATCTGAAGAGAGCCATCGAAAAGGTGAAAGAAGCAGCAGGCAAGGGTGCCAGGATCGTCTGCCTCCCAGAGCTTTACCGGACGCGCTACTTTCCCCAGTGGGATCAGAAAGACGCATCTTCTCTGGCAGAGGCCATTCCCGGGGAGTCCACGGAGGCTTTCTCTGCTCTGGCCAGAGAGCATGAGATAGTGATAATAGTACCTGTTTTCGAAAAAGATGAGCAGGGTTATTACAACTCCCTGGTCGTCATCGATGCGGATGGAAGTTTGCAGAAGACCTATCGCAAGATCCACATTCCTCACGACCGCCTCTTTTACGAGAAGAGCTACTTTTCTCCTGGCGATGAAATTCAGGTTTATGATACCCGACATGCTCGATTCGCCGCGCTCATCTGCTACGACCAGTGGTTCCCTGAGGCGGCCCGCGTGGCAGCCTTGCAGGGGGCAGAGATAATTTTCTATCCGACGGCCATCGGCTGGATAAAAGGAGAGGAGAATCCTTCGGAGGGCGACTGGCATGATGCCTGGGAGATCATCCAGCGTGGCCATGCCATCGCTAACGGTATTCACGTAGCGGCTGTGAACAGAGTGGGCCAGGAGGACGATCTGAACTTCTGGGGAGGCTCTTTCGTATGCGATTCTTTTGGGAAGGTCCTGGCCAGAGCAAGCGACAGTGATGAAGAGATCCTTGTGGTCGAGCTGGACCTGGCCAAGAATGATGAGGTGAGGGAGGGCTGGGGCTTTTTCAGAAACAGGCGACCGGATATCTACTGGCCGCTGATCGAGATGGTGCATGAGCCCGAAAAGGCGGAGCTGAAAGGTTTCTGTCCGGAAGAGACGCCTCTACGGCTTGGCTACCACATGCCAGCAGAATGGGAAAGGCATGAGGCCATCTGGCTCGCCTGGCCCTACGACCTGGACAGCTTCCCTGATATCGAAAAAGTCGAGGATGCCTACGTCTCCATCATCAAGGCCATACACCGGTTCGAGACGGTCAACCTCCTGGTCAAGGATGAGCCAATGCTGGACCGAGTCGTGGCGATCCTTAAGAAGGCGTCTGTCGATCTGCAGAAGGTCAGGTTTCATGTTGTCGGCTACGCAGACGTCTGGTTCAGGGACTATGGTCCCACCTTTGTGGTTACCAGGGAAAAGGAGCAAAGCAGGCTGGCGATAGTCACCTGGATCTTCAATGCCTGGGGTGAGAAGTATCCTGAGCTGATGGGAGACTCAAGGATTCCCTGCCAGATCAACGACGACCTGAAGCTGGAGTGCTTCATGCCCGGCATTGTGCTGGAGGGTGGCTCCGTCGATGTGAACGGAGAGGGTACAGTTCTCACCACGGAGCAGTGCCTCCTGAACGAGAACAGAAACCCCGGCCTCGGCAAAGAGGAGATCGAGACCTACCTGAAGGAGTACCTTGGCGCTCGCAAGGTGATCTGGCTGAAGCAGGGCATCGCCGGAGACGATACCGACGGCCATGTGGACGACGTCGCCAGGTTCGTGAATCTCACCACCGTCCTCTGCTCCTACGAGGATGATCCTGAGGACGAGAACTACCTGGCCCTGAAGGAGAACTACGAGATTCTCAGCAAGGAGTCAGACCAGGACGGCAATCCCCTGAAGGTGATCAAGCTGCCCATGCCCGGGCGCGTGGGCGCAGGACGCCGGCTCCCCGCCAGCTATGCCAACTTCTACATCGGAAATGAGGTGGTGCTGGTCCCGGTCTTCGGCCACAAGAACGACAGCAAGGCATTGAAGATCATCCAGGAAGTGTTTCCAGATCGAAAGGTTGCGGGCATTAACTGCCGCGAAATGGTGCATGGCCTGGGGACCATCCACTGCATCAGCCAGCAGCAGCCCGCCGTGTGAACCTTAAGATAGTCGTAATAGTAATAAATTGCCGAAATGTAATAAGTTGCCGAAATGCAGGAAAAAGGCTACCATCCTCCCGCTATTGAGATGGACTCTTCAGAACACTCCCCGAGATATGACGCCAGCCTCCTGACGTGAGGCCGGAATAGATCCACAAACCTCTTCTCCTCCTCCGGAGACTGCGGCCGGAACTCACGGCCCATTCTGGCCAGGGCTTGCACTTCCTTAGGGCTGGAGCATCCCACTATCGCCGTGGTGATATCCCTGGACAGGGCAAACCTAAGCAGTAGCTCTGCTACCCCGTCCTCCGGAAGATGTAGTTTGAAGCTCCCAGCACCTTCATGCCGATCACAGCCAGGCCCCGATCTTTGGCCGCGTTCAAAACCCAGTCCAGGAACCCGCCTAAAACTGACTCGGCCGGATTGACAGGTATGAGAACCGTATCCACTGGCCAGCTTGTTATGGCGTGAAAACGAACCTTTGGGTTGTGGTGGCTGTGACGGCAGATGAAGCTGACCAGCCCGGCGTCTTTTGCCTCCAAGAATGCCTCCAGGGCTCCGCCAAGACCTTCGATCATCTCCAGGTCCACTCTCTGCGCAGCTATCGGCCAGACCCCAAGATTTGTCCGTCAGCCCGGAGGAACCGGCTTTCTTGCCGAGATACTTCTTAAGATGGCAGAACAGCGCCTTGCATCAGCTCGCGCACGAGACGTCCGGGCTCATTGCTTCCCCATTCGCCCGCGCCGCAGCAAGCGCCTCGCCTCCTGCAAAGAGATCTGAGACTCTGGCTGCGAGAGACTGATTAGGTAGATCGATTATGGATCCGCTGCTAACAAAGCCAAAGCTAACTTGGTTGAATCCAGGATCAATACAGGAAAAGCACTATCCGTAAAAATGCAAAATTCAGGCCAGGGATTCTAGCCCGTTATTTGTAAGACTTAATTGGGGAAAACCGTTGACGACCTACTGCTTTGTTACTTTATCTGCCTTGGGGCCTTTCTCGCCCTCAACTACCTCAAAGCTAACCTTGTCGCCCTCTGTGATTGTAACGTCCGGCATAAGGCCAGTAGCGTGAACAAAATAATCCTTTCCGTCGTCGCCTGCAATGAATCCAAATCTCTTGGTTCTGTTGAAGAA
>CAZPUO010000018.1:0-19404 GCA_964589745.1 uncultured Methanotrichaceae archaeon | reverse complement strand
AGGCCAAGAATGCCAAAATTATTACGGAAGGGGGTAAAAGTGCGGAATATGGGATCACCTTCATTCTCCTCTATTTTCTGGTAAAAGAAATCAATACAAACAGGTGGCTCAGCGAGGAAGAACGGCTCATCAATGTGCTGGAGATCTCCAAGCAAGCGGTTCTGAAGAACATAAACATCAGGGAGCAACAGCTCGCCATGGATCTTCTGGCAGAAAGCAGTCCTTCGTTTCCCTTGGCATTAGACCTGAGGAATTTTCTGGGCAGCAGCAAGGCCATGACCGAAGACGTGCCTGATCTGTACTCGCGGCTAAAGCAGAGAGCCCACAGGCTTTACATCAGCCTGGTGAAAAAGAGCTGGTTTACAAAGGCTGTAATAGCTTTCTTCCTCCTTCAGGCACTGCTCTCGTTCCTCGTCTCTCTGGATCTCACCGTAGGATTGGGAAATGCCCTCTTCTGGACGGCTGCCTCTGCGGCAATTCTTTCGGTCTACAGGTATTTCCGATCCAAGAACTCAGCGTTGATAAAGGTCCTTAGCGCTGCTGTGATATCCATTATTGCAGTGGCTCTTGCCGCCTCATTCCTTGATCTGGAAATGCCGAATTTGCCCATGGGCGACTGGCTGCAAATAGGCTTCTCTGCGATAGCGGGCCTTTTCGTGGTAGCAGGGGTCTTCCGCCTGCGCAAAAACCGGCTTCAAGGATATAATTATTTCAAAAATTCCATCCTGATCTACATATTCTTTGTGCAGGTCTTCACGTTCTTCGATATCCAGTTTTGGGGACTCATAGGCCTGGGATTCAATGTGCTCACTCTGGGAGCTGTGAGGTTCATGATCAACCAGGAAGAGAACAAGCAGACTGTCTTCGACACTCCTGCAGAAAGTCTGCCCGCGCCAGGATAAAGGTCTCGAAAAATGTCGAGCAGTTATTTGCGCTGGATAGTTACAGCCCGAAAACACCGGAAACATGTCCTTCATCCGCGTTATCTTATTTCGAAAAACTAATTCAAAAAAGATAGCGGAGGAAATATGCTGAAAATCAGCCGACATCAGCTCACTTGTACCAATCCAGGCTCTCCACGACATAATTAATGAGGTCGATGAAGAACTCTTTTGTATCGCTGCTCATGTCCGTCAGGACTATCAGCCTTTCCGCTTCCTTGGCATGAGCCCTTGAGATGGATTTGGCTTCATCCAAAGCTCCGCAGCCTCTTATCCGCTCTTTTATGCCTGGTATATCCTCCTTCGCGATCGCAGCTTTTCCGCTCATTAGGGATGCTATAGTCCTCTCCTTCTGCATGGCAAGGATTATATGCAGCGGTTTTTTTCTTTTCAATATATCTCCGCCAGGCTCTCTCCCATATTGCTCCTCTGAGGCGAAGGTGTCGATGATGTCATCCTGAATGTCGAAGGCAAAGCCTATGTGCTTGGCTGCATCCTCTAGAAGAACCCTGTCCTTTGTAGGGGCGGATGCAAGTATCGCCCCCGTCAGCATGGATATTCTGAAGAGAGATGATGCCCTCTTGCTGGTCATAACATTCCATTCCTCCAGGCTCGGCATCTTATATTCAAACAGCAGATCGAGGATCTGGCTTTCGTTTAGATCTCTATAATCCGAGGAAAGAAGATCGACCACATCCTTGAGTTTGTGATCTTCGAAGCCTGATTGCAGGACGCTTTCCAGGGCAAGGGAGCAGAGCATATTGCCCGCAAAGATCGCAGTTCCTACACCGAAATGTTCGTCATAATCCTCTTCCAAAAGCCTGTGCAGCGTTTTGCCGCCTCTTCTGGTCATTTCGACATCAACTATGTCATCATGGGCGAGAATGCTATGCCTGTAAAACTCGATAGCGCTGCCTGCTTTGATTATCCTGTCGTCTATTTGGCCAGTATAGCCTTTATAAACTATCAGGGTACTGCACGAGGCCAAGCGCCTGCCTCCCCTGAGCACATAATCTTCGATGGCGCTGTATGTCTTGCCCACAAAGGGATGATAATTCATTCCTTCTTTCACAGCATGCTTGAGCTGCTGCTTCAGATCCTCTTCGATGATGCTGCCAAAACTATCCAGCATATTTGTATAATCCATTTATGTTTCCTCCAGGATGGAATGCCTGTCATGGCGTGTCTGTCTTTGCAGTCTATCAATGATGTTCTTGCACTGATATCTTTGTCCGACCCTTTACCGTCTGGCTATTTCCTTTCAATAAAGTAGTTGGGTTTATTAATATCATATACTATGGAAATTGGAACCTACTTACCAAATTGATACCTGAGGAACCATGCGAGGAGAGAAGTACAGCTGCCCTGTCGAGGCAGCTATAGATATCATCGGAGGAAAGTGGAAGCCTTGGATAATATGGTGTCTCAGAGATAATGTACTCAGGTTCTCAGAGCTGCAAAAGGAGCTGCCTGGCGTGAGCCCCAAGATCCTGACCAAACAGCTCCGCGAGTTGGAAGGGGATGGCATCATCTTGAGGAGGATCTATCCGGAAATTCCGCCTAAGGTGGAGTATTCCTTGACCCCTTCCGGCAGGACCGTGATACCAGTAGTGGAGGCCCTCTGCGATTGGGGTAAAGATTATCTTGATAAGAGCTGAGGTCTTCATCCAGGATAAACCAGTACCAGGTGAAACCAGGTCCAAGAAACTACTTAGGCCTTTCAAAGTAGCGCGGTTTGTGCCAATAGTGAACTGCCGAGCATTGAAGGGCGCGGTTTCAGCTAACTTTCGTTCTCTTTTTCTCGAAGTCGGATAGCCTGAAGGCGGGAACTGAGATCAACAGATGCACAGTATCAAAAAAACTGTTGTTAAAAAAAGTTTACAGGAGCTCCGCTTTCTATCAGCGAAACTCCAGCTTGGCGTCGCCCATGGACTCGACCAGGTAGGCCTTTCCAGGCACAAGGGTTTCGTTCTCTCCCAGATGAATCCAGCCCAGGTCTTCGTACTTCCAGATGAAAGCGGAGACAAGCCCTTTCTGCACGGCCTCGGGATACTTGTACTTCTTGTGCTCGGCATTTACAGTGATATTGTTCAGATCCACCGTCTTGTTCACAGGCAGGCCGATCATATTCCATCCCTGGTGCAGATCCAGGCGGTAGGGCAAATCTACTGGTTTTCCCGGGATTTCTATGGTGAAATTATCGGCGCCATCTATGAGGTAGCCCTCGCCAGGCTCAAAGCTCGTCACGTTGAGCATGCCTGCATCCTTCATGCCGAAGTCCCATGTCGAACCGGCGATCGAGAATATGCCCCGATAGGGTTTGTTCTTGAGATACTTACTCGCCGATGGGTCCTTGGGCTTCAGGTATACAGCCACGGCATTCCAGCCTGCAGTCACGTTTATCCGCTGAACCTCGCCTGGAATCAGAACGTACTCTATCTGGAAGCTCCTTTCCTCGCCCAGCCTTGGCCGAACAATAGGCCACATCACCTTTTTCTGATCGCCGACTGTATCTTCGTCATGCCAGACCGCCAGGCCGTTCTCCTTTACCACGATCTTATCTGCATCCAGGGGCAAGAAGACCTCGCCAATGATAGCAGGGGGCGCATTGAGATTCAGCTTACCGCTGGAGCTATCGGTCTCTATCCAGTAGATCCAGTCGGTGGCGCTCTCGTTCTTTGGCGTGACAGATGCCTTCAGAAGGGTCTTGTTCTTATCGGTGGAATTGATCGCCTCTACCTCTGTGGTGTAGGGAAGAGATGGCTTATTGGGCAGGGCCGGACGGAAGCTCGGATCTCCCAGGATCACGTCCATGTAGGAGGTCTGATTGATCATCTCCTGAACCGATTCATCCCATGCCGGCAAATCTTCATCATACTCAGAGATGTTCTTGATATTCTTTCCACCAATGAACTTGAGCCTGAAGAGGTTATCCGCATCAAGCTGGGCCTCGCCCACTGTGGCATTATCGAAGATCATTGCCTGATAGAATCTCTTGAAGTAGTCGTCCGATACGAAGATCCAGGATAGTGCGGATTCTCCGATGTAGTTGACCGCCCCTGCCCGTACAAAGGCCAGCGCTATGGAATCGTCCAGATTCTTGGGAATATACATCCTGGTACCGCTGACGTTTAGATAATATCCCTTGAGGTTTGCTGTAACGCAGGCTGATGCAGTGGTGGTCTGCGGAGAGAGGGTGAGTTCTTTGACATGGGATCCGGTGAGAGCGGAATCCATCAGAGACCAGTAAGATAGCAGCCATGACTCCTCGTTCCCATGATGATCAAAGTGCACTACATTCTGGCCGTTATTCATCTGCGAGATAGCTTGCTGGTAAGTAGCTTCCTCGTATCGCAGGTCTTTGACGTTGAGGCCTGCCTCTTGCAGATAGTCCTTGATACTCGATGCGATCGGAGCCTGGGGGAAAGAGAGAGGCGGCGAAGATATGACCAGACCATTGCCTTTCCATGATCCGTTGAGGCGGTCATAGGCCAGGGTCCGAGCTAATAGCTGAGAAGCATCGTAGACGGACAGGCCCATGATTCGTCCTACAGCTACCTCGCTATAGTTGTCATCATCCATGGGCAGCTGGTAATCCCTGTAGATCTCATATTCCATGACGTCAGATAATTTCTGGATTAGGCCTGTGGAGATGAAGGGCATGGACCCGGGGTCGCCTACAACCATCAAGTACCGCGGAGTGAGCTTGAGATTGTCGACCTTTTGCTCTAAGGCCGCCTCTTCATTCAGGGGATCGATCTGCTGCGGGTCCTTGGCCACGTCCACCAGCAAAGCTTTGTGGGCTGAGGCCGCCTGAGCGGCGACCAGCGAAAGCCTCGGTACTTTTGTATGACTGAAGGCGGTTATATTCAAGGGCTCAATGTTCGAACGGACATCGATGGTGTAGTTCTCTGTCCTATGGGTATAACCGTCTCCCGCCTCAATATTGAACTTCCATTTCCCTGGCGTCAGGAGCTGCACTTTCGACTCATAGAGCTTGTTTTGCGCAATGTCGGTGATCATTACCCCTCCGCTACGCCCATCGGGACTGTAGAGATTGAGGGCGGTGTAGCTAGCGCTCCTGTCGAGGTTCCAGGAGATGTTGGCCCTTCCCGAGTAGATCCAGGTGGGATAGGTCAGGTTGACCACCGGCCAGTCATCCCTGTTCTCCAGGGTATGGTTGTATGAAAATCCCTCGTAGGCTGCTGTGGCCCCGGTATCTAAGCGCTGTTTCCAGCCTGAGTCCATGGGATACAGGAGCTCGACCTCCATGTTCAGGCTGGCAGACTTTCCTGGATCGAGCCTTAATAGATTCCACCTGAGCAAAGATCCATTGAGGAAAGCACTTTCGGCATCGGATGGAAGTCCAGAATAGGGATCACTGACATTAACCTCGCCAGTACTTGGTCTGGGCCATTTGATGAGCCTGCCCATGGGGAATATGTCCATCAGGCGCACGTCTTTCATCTCGTTTGTACCGCTGTTGGTCATGGTCAAGTTGAGCCTGGCTATCTCTCCTATTTCCTCAGCAGGTATCTGGCTGGGACTCACTTCGGTTCTGACCATGAGATCCTCCAAGAGAGTGTGCTCAACCTCCGGGTTTGGCGCAGGCGGCAGCAGCGAGAGATCATGGGAGTTGGTCATGACGACCATGGTCGGGCTCTCGCCCCGTTCCTTCATCTCCTTGATCAGGAATTCGCTGTCGCCGTCCAGGAGGGTGAGGTTCATCTCGCTCAGGTTCTGTCTCGCCTTCTCTGAGATGGGACCCACTATCACAGCTCTTTCGGCGCCCAGGCGCTTCAAGGCCAAAGCGGTCTCCTCCGGCAGCTCTCTGTCCACGAAAAGCACCGGCCAATTGAGATAGGATGCAATCGTCGCAGCTGAGAGTGCAGCGCTGTAGTTCTCTCCAACGATAACCGCTCCGGGTGAACTCTTCCAGTGCATACTCAGCTTCTCGGCCATATCATAGCTGTTGTTGGCCGAAAGAACAGAGTCGCTCTTCCAGGATATGTTACCTATGGCCAGGGACTTTCCGCCCAGCTGCTGCATTAGCCAGCGGGCCGCTGATGAGGGAGGCTCAAGCTCCGACCAGAGGGGCGTGTAGACAACATTGTACTCGAAGGCTACTCCCTTTGCTCCGACCTCGGTCAGATCCTCGATGTACCTCACCGTGCCCTCTACATTCTGGGTAGAGAGGACATAGCCCACATAGTCATCGCTCAGTCTGACAAAGACCGGCTTTTCGCTCATGCTGGAAGCCAGTCGCACATCTTGAACCGAGAGAGGAGATATCAGAGAAAAGTCAGCCACTTTGGCCATCTCGGCGAAATCATATCCCTGGTTGCGGTCGAATGGGTTGTCCAGGGCCACTCCCAGCTTCACAGGGCCCAGGTCATCGGTTACATTTCGCGCGTCTTTCACGATCTGCATGACCTGTTCTTGCTTCCACTGATTCCATCTTTCCTGGTTATAGCTGTTGGCGTTGACCTTGGTGATATCAATGCCCGTATCCTGGTAGAACTTCTCCTTGCAGATGTCGCAGAAGCAGTAGTTCTCATCCTGGAAGCCAAATTTATAAAGCACAACGCCGTCTGCCTTGTAATCATCGATCAGTGTCTCGATCTGGCTGTAGAGATGGTCCCTCACCTCCGGATTCACAGGACAAAAGTAGCTGGCATTACCACCTATATCGGGATTTGGCACCTGCAGCCAGCTTCGATCTATCCTGGAATTGTCCGGGCTCGGGCTGGCCAGGCCTGCCTCGGCCAGTAGTGCTTTCCTGGCCTCAGGCACGGCCTCTATTTCCCCTGCTGGGGACTCTTGAACCTTTGGAAGCTCCAGGGACGTCGTAACATAGGCCTTCAGCCCATCCTTGTGAGCCGCCTCAACCAGAGCCTTTACCTGATCTCCTTCACCGTGGACGGTAATGGCAGTTATGTTGGCAGCTTTGAAGGTATCTAAGACGGCAGAGACTCCATACCTATCGAGGTCGCTTTGCTCGACCCAGCCGTTCCGTTCTCCTGCATTGACTTCCTTGGGAAGAATCAACAGAGGCTTCACTACGGTGTGGTTGTCCTCTGACCAAATGGCAAGTGGCGTAGCAGCGACAGAAGCATGCCAGTCGTCTGCCCCAACTAATATCTGATCCTCAACTTCACCCTTTACTCCTCTCTGCAGCGGAGCTTCCGCTGCTGCAAAAAGTGTTGCACTAGACAAAACTGCTATGAATAGTAATACCGAGAGCAGCCTCACTGTGTCACCTCTTCCATAGAGACGCCTGCCTCTTGCAGCGCTCTTGCAGTCTCCTCTCCAATCACACCGACGGTCAGAGCCTTGGAGAGGGTGACATTGCGCTTGGTCAATTCATCTATTGCGGATTTAGCGGCCTCTGTTATGTTGCCCTCGCATACCACCAGGGGCAGGCCGCCCATCTTGGCCACCTGGTAGGCCCTGAAGATGTCCACAGGCTTGGGGCTGGATAAGACTACCTCAGAAGTCCCGTTCTGCCACATCTCCGCCGTGAAAAGCCAGCATTCTTCGCAAATGCTTTCTCCCTGGATGCGCTTGATTTCGATGCCATCTAGAGCGTTTTCCGCATCCTTGGAGACAATGGACTGGTTGCCCAGGATCACAACCTCGGCGAAGTCCTGCAGCAGCTCTCGGTCTTTCTCCCCGAGGTTGCCTGGCGGCACCGTGACTATCGCCACAGTCTTGTTGTCCGGGGTACAGAGGGAGGCTACGGTGCTGTGGAGGAAATCATCTCCAGTCAGCACTGCCACTCCTTCGGGCGGCAATACTTTGATGGAGGTCAGCTCTTCAGGCATGGGAATGCCGTTGGAATCCACGAGCTTGAAAACTATAGGATAATCGCCAGGCTTCGATGCCAGCATAGTGAAGTTCGCAACTCCAGGATTATCCGGGGTGACATCCACTACCTGAGCCAGCGGTATTACCATAAGCTCCGGTGGTGTGGCTAGTCCGACCAGTACTCTTTCCTTGACCTCGAGCATGATGGAAAAGGAGCCCTTATAGGTCTTATTGGCCACCATCCGATCCGGGATTTCGATATCGGTAGTATAACCTCTGACTGCCATTCCGAAATCGACGGTGGCATCAACGGAAACATTCTTGGAGCGGTTGCCCAATGATACAGCCGTGACAGTAATATTGCCTTGCTTGCCTGGCTTAGAGGTCTGTATATTCAGCTTCATAGGGTGGGTTATGCCTGGATCTAACGGCAAATCGTAGGGCAGGGAGAGCTCTTTATCTCCCTCCTGCAGGGTTACCGTCCAACCTTCAGGCAGAGGTGAGGTGTCAATAGAGGCTACGTCCCTGAACACCCCCAGATTCTTTATCGCAAGATCGAATTGAGCGATGTCATCCGCCTTGGCCGAGATCAAGGCAGACTTAGCATCATTTATGGTCATGCCGAGGGCATAGCTCTCCTGCCCTACGATATTCAGGTCGAATTCAATTCTTATGGGCATGGATGGGGGAGTGCTATCCAATAAATATATAAATCCGGTGTAAGACCCTGGTTTGGTCTCTGGAGGTATGGCAAAGTAGACTTTAATCTCAGCGTCTTCCTGTGGCTGTAGCGTCTTTCCTTCAGGCATGCTGAGGAATATGAAGTCCTTGGCGTTACCGCTCATCTGAGTGCCTGTGATCTCGGAGATGGGCGCATCACCTACATTGGTCACCTTCAGTGTTCTCTCCTCCACGTCACCAGGATGGAGCACAACATCGAACTTTTCCTTATCTGGTGCCAGCTGGGCGGCGCCCGCACTGACCAGCAGGAGTAGAATAACGATCGGATATATTAGCCTCATCTAACACCACGCGATGGCATGTGCCGGATTTTTTCACAGTTATTTTTCACCTTATAAACCCTATCCCCAAGCGATAAATAAATTTGGTTGCTACTGGGACAAGCTAGTTTATATCTGTTATGTCCCAAGCTAAAGGCCGGGTGTTTCCTTGGACCGCGAGAAAGCCTATCTGGTGGCCACGCCGTTCAAAAAGCGCAGCAAGAAGAGCTTGAAGATCAGCGACTTCATCTTCGCTCTATCCCTGGACCTGAAGTGGGGGCCGCCGGAGAAGGTGCGCGCTCTGCTGAGGGAGGCTGAGGCTGAAGGCATGGTTAGAATGGAAGGAGAGATGGTGCATGCCACCTTCGATGCCGAGGCTGTTGACGTTCCTTTGGGGTTCAAGCCTTCCACAGAAGAGGGAATTCTGGACCGGAGCATACGGCTCATCACCTCTCAGACGGGCATGAGCAGAAAGGAAGTCATAGCCTTGGCAAATGAAAAGCAGGATTCGTTGAAGAAGCTGGTGGATCTGGATGCCGTGGTTCTCCTGGTAGCCCGTGAAATGGGCATCGATGTGAGCGGCCTGGCTGCGGTGGCTTATGAGAACCTGAGGGCAAGAAGCCAGGAAGAAAAGAGCGCCTGAAGGGCAATGGATAATCCAATGTGCAAATCATCTGGATAAATTGATTTTGGAAGCTGGTCCGATATGGTTGATGCGACTCTTTACGAGCTGCTGGGCATTTCCAAGAAGCGCGCCGACGAGATTGCCAAGAAGGTCAGGGCGTCTTTCTCCGAATCCAATGGCCCTGCTGAGTGGATATCGCGGTTGATAGACGAATTCAATATAGATCAAGAGAACGCGGAGATCTTTGCCTGCGGCTGGTTTGCAGGAAAATACGCTGGGGTATCCGAGGTCTTCAATGTGGTGCAAAGGGAGATCGACGAGATGGAGAAGGATCAGGTGGAGAAGGCGGAGAAGAAGAGCAAATACCCGCCTCCGGATGGCTATGCTTGACAGCTTTCTTTATTTCATTCTTTGATAGATCTGCCTGTGGCTTTCCGGTTGATATCTTCACGGGAATTTTTCGTTTTTCCAGTCCTTCTTGCACGTGTTTGATCCTAATCGACAAAGCCAGGAGGCTGGGAACTGGAACAAAGAGCATATTGAGCGCGGCTGGAATTTGAGCGCGGCTGGAATCGTAAGGTTAATCTCATAGGGACAGGACAGGGCAACTATGGCCCCCAGGGTTCTGTTCACGACTGTTTACAGAAAGGGCTCCGAGCCCTATGACTACATCGGAGCCAATACGAGATCATGGTTCAGATTCTACTGGCCTCGCATCCAGTCCTTCGGCCTGCGGTTCTTAAAGCAGAACATCCCCGAGCTGGAGATCCTGGAGTTTCCCACCTGGGAGGAGTACCAGAAGAAGCTTCAAGAGGGCTGGGACGTGGTTGGACTCTCATTTTATTTGAGCGAGACCCATGAAGCGCTGGAGATGGTCGAAGAGGCGAGGGCCGCCCGGGTGGGCGAAGTTTGGGCCGGGAACTACGGTGCTCTGACGACTGAGATACAAAGCAAGTTCGACAAGATCTTTGTGGGCTACTCCGAACATCAGATCGCTCCCTATTTTGGCCGCCAGATCAAAGATATAATTCACCCGCCGCTAATCGAGTACCTGAACTCCCCCTTCGGGATCAAGCTCAACATTTACGGCGTACTCTTCACCACGCGCGGGTGCCCAGTGGGCTGCAATTTCTGCCAGACACCCGTGTTTTGCAGCAAGCCCAACATAATCTCGCTGCAGAGCATCGAAAGGGTTCTTGCCTACTACAAAGAGAATGGCATAAATGTGGTCCTGATTGAGGACGAGAACTTCGGGTGCAATCGCCGTCATGCGGACCAGGTCGTCGAGCTGCTGGACAAGTACGATATGGTCTGGGGGTGTATGGCGCGGGCCGATTATCTACGCAAGAAGATCGACGAGTGGGCAGAGATGAGAAGGAAGAACGACAGGCGCGTTGCCGGCTTTGGGGGAGCTGCCATCGGCATCGAGAACCTGCATCAGGAGCGCCTGGACATTATTCAGAAGAAGGAAGGCACTGAGGATATTCTGGAGACCATTCGCAAGCTGCAAAAGTATGGTCTGGGCACGGTAGGCTATTACATGATCGGGTTTGAGGATGATACCAAAGAGTCGCTCCGCGAGGACATACCGAAGCTGGCGGCCCTGAAATTGGACATCACCCAGATATGCGTTATCACGCCCCTGCCGCAAACACCCCTTTACAAGGAGATCGAGGAGAAGTTCGGCATCTGGGATCAAGACTACCATCATTACGATGGCAAGCACATGGTCTGGAACCATCCTCATATCAAGCCTGAGGAGTTTTTGGACATTCTGGACAGGTCCTTCAAGCAGGTTTATCCCTGGAGCGCACCGCTGCGCACGTCCGCGCGTGTGTGGGGCAATGCCTATCGCTACGGCGGTTGGTCCGGGGTGAAGGAGGTTGCAGCCTACATCAGCCGGGCGAACAAGTTTGACTGGAGCCAGGGGCCCAGATTGCTGAAAGTCTAGCCTAAGGCAAAAGAGCTGAGCCAAGGCATGAAGATATTACTACTATCCTCTCCGACGGTCCAGCCGGACTTTGACCGAATTGCTCGCCTGCCAAGCCTCGGGCTGGTCTCGCTGGCGGCGCACGTGGGCGACCTCTGCACCGTCCATGTGGCCGACATCCACGGCATGAAGAATCACAGAGACTACGTGCAGAAGGCAGTCAACAGCTATGACCTGGTGGGCCTGACGGCCATGAGCTTCCAGTACCAGGAGGCTCTGGCCCTCGCGAGCATCGCCAAGGCAGAAGGCGCGGAGACGGTCTTCGGAGGCTATCATCCCACCCTGGCCTGCGAGGAGATAGGCAGGTCGGCTGACGCAAAGCTTATCGATTATATCGTGCGCGGAGAAGGGGAAGCCACCTTCCGCGAACTCGTAGCAGCCAAGCTGGAGGGCCGGAGCCTGAAAGAGATCCAGGGCCTATCCTACCATCAGGATCACGATGTTGAGAGGCTGGTGCACAATCCAGCCCGGCCGCTGCTGAAGGCTGAGGAGATAAAGACGCCCCTGCGCGACGCGCGGCAGATCAGGAAGGGATTCACCAGCTTCGAGATTCCCATCGACTCTGTCGAGACCAGCCGCGGCTGCACCCAGGGCTGCAAGTTCTGCTCCATCAACCTCATGTACGGCCGCCACTTCCGGCGCTTTCCCATCGAGCGCGTCATAGCCGACATCCAGGACGCAGAAGAGCACGGCGCAGGCTCCATCTTCTTCCCGGACGACAACATTACGTTAGACGTCAAACGATTGGAGAGGCTCTGCGAGGCGATCATTGATGCGGGCCTCACCCACTTGCGCTACAAGACCCAGGCCTCCGCATCCGGCATCGCCTCCAGCAAGCAGCTCGTGGACAAGATGGGCAAGGCTGGCTTTGACGGCGTCTTCCTGGGCGTGGAGAGCGTCAACCGCCGGAACCTCCAGTTCCTGGGCAAGGGCAGGATGTCCGATGACGCGGAGAAGGCCGTCCAGTATTTGCATGATAATAATATCATCGTCTCCACGGGCCTGATCGGCGGCAACCCGGATGATGATCGGGAGGACATGTGGGAGAACTTCCGGCTGGCACGCAGGCTGAAGGTGGACTTCCCGATTTTCTACATCAGCACGCCTTATCCCAAGACGCAGATGCGCGCTGAGCTGGAGGAGATGGGGCTGATCACCAATAATGATTTTACCAAGTACGACGGGCTGCACGCGAATTTGCGAACGAAGCACCTCAGCGATGAGGAAGTGGCGTACATCACCTGGGAGATGAACGCCCGCTACTACGATTACGAGTGGCTGAGGTACAATAAGGTGAAGCGGCTCTATCCGAAATGGTTTGCCAAGGAGATGCTGCGGCTGGCTCCCTTTTATGCCAAACGCAAGCTCGCGCTGGCCCTGCGCCTGCGCACGCGCCAGGATTTCTTTCGGGAGGATCTGGAGAGAGGGGAGCTGTGCAAGGGTGTGATCTGAGGCATCGTTGTTTAGAGGCAAAGAGGTGAAAAGAATGCAACATCAATTTAGAGAAATCGATGAACCTTTTCCTGAAGGAAAATTGGAAATCCAGGCACAGGCCAGTTCCTATCCGTCTCTGATTTTTTCTCGATATAGCGGAATTTTGGTCAATTTGGCCTAGGTCGTAATTGCTTGCCTCATCGCGACTGTTTCCTGCAGTATACAGGATGCTCAACCCATGAATCCAAACCAGGCCAGGATCCCCTAGCAGCATACAGATCCTGAGCAGGCCATGAGTTTCAAAAACCAGACCGAGAGCAGAGCGACTATGACCATGCGCGTGGCTCTCTCGGGCCATCATCCTTTTGCGGAAGATCGCCTGGGGCAAAGACGACCTCAGCTCGCAGGTCGCTTTCAGCCCGATCGGCAATGCCCAAAAATCAGGCGGTAACTTACTTTACGGCTTCTGCATACTGGCTGGTGAACTCGTCGCACTGGCCGACGATGCGGGCGGCAGCCTCTCTCAGAACGACAATAGGGTCTGCATCTTTGGTCTTGAGCCGGAAGACGGGATTATCCATAATGGGAAACTTGGTGTCGTAGGTAGCCATCTTGACCCGCTCATCCGCCAGGAGCTCGGTTCGCAGCAAGTTCAGGATGGTGTGTCCCTCGCCCACAAACTCAATAACGGCCTCATCTTCAGTCTTCTTGATGATCTTTAGATTCACTAAACCACTCCCAGTCCGTAAGCGGAGCTTATTTTGCGCGTTTCAGTGTTGGCGCAAGAAGGACAGACCAGTTTGCCGTCTTTTCGCACCAGTCCGGTCAGACAGCGGTTACAGTAGGCCTTGATTACACCCAAGTCCTCGTCGCCCGTAGAGAGTCTCATCTGCCTTTCATCGATGATCTTGGCCTTGAGGATGTCGCGGAGAGAGAAAAGGTGACGCAGGTCTTTGACGTAGGAGTTCCTCACATTGGAGATGTGAATGGTCGCCTCCTCATCCGATAGCGGTCGGTCCTCATGACCCTTTTTGAACGCCAGGGAGACTATGACCAGACTGTCTTTGAGGTCGATAACCTCACCCACAACGATGTCACCTTGACATAGCTTGACAGGGGCATTGGTCTTGGGTATGACACAAGCGGTTCTGGTCTTGGGATCTACCTTTACCAGGCCCGCCGTAGAAGCAAAAATCACTCCTCCCTTGGCGTAGGTGCAATCTCCGGGAACGAACTCCTCGGTCGATCCCACCACATCTCCAGGGAGCACAAAACTACCTTCCATCATTTATTCCTCTATTGTCTGCCAGTTTCATTCCTGGTATCTAAAGACTACTGGCATGTTATTCTATAAAGCTCAACCTCAATGGTCTTGACATCCATGTTGTGAAACTCGAAGCATCTCTTCAATGGAAAGGGAATACGATATATCTCCCGTATGGTGCAGGGTTCCACGAACCTTCTAATGAAACCTTCGCTTCCCTGGTGGTGCAGGGAATAGACCGTCCCAGCAATCTCCGTGGCCCTCCGAAGAAAGGCACGATCCCCCGCGCTTGCTTTCTGGGAACCGAATGGCGGATTCATGATCACGGTATCGATCCCGTTGAGGATCACAGAGCGGACGTCACCACGGATGAATTCGACGTCTACGCCCAGTTTTTCTGCATTGCATTTTGCCGTTGCCAGCGCTTCAGGATCAATCTCCACTCCGATGGCTTTTGCCCCCATCAGTGCCGCGCCGATGGCCAGCAGGCCTGTCCCGCAGCCCAGATCGCAGACTGTGCCCAGATCTCCTCGCAGGGAGGCGAGGAAAACCATCTCCGCTGCAACGGAGGCGGGCGTAGCGTACTGCTCCCGCTGAAAAGAAGGATTCGAGAAGCCTTCCAGTCTCTCCAGCATGATCTCAAGCTGCTTTTTTTTCATTTCGATTCGGCAGCTATTTGCTCTAAGACTATATCAAATATAGTATTGCTTCAACTGCCAAAAGCATAACAACCACCAGCACCAGAGCCTTGAGGAGCTTTATGGCGTTCGCCTGGCTGAAGGAGCCTTCTTTGGCCTGATCCTCCCATGCTTCGGCAGGATCGGGGAAAGGTTCGCTGGATGCAGAATCCGTGTCTTCCGAAGCTTCACCTAGCGGATTGGCATCACTGCCCGGCTCTTGCGCCGGGACGAAAGCATCCTTTGCCTCGGGCTCGACGATCTCGACCACTTTTGTCAGGGGCTTATCTGGAAATACCAGCATCTTGCCATGGCTTTCGCAGGCAATGCTGGCCTTCACAGGAACAAGCCAGCCATTCTCAGCACCTTCCACCTCTGATACAAAGACCTCGGATGCCTCTGCAGCATGATCGGCGAGGATCACCTCTTGAGCTTCGGCTCTCTCCTTGGATACTTCCAGAACTGGACTATCTGTATCCGGGATAGGATCAGATGCAGGCTCTGCTTCTAGTCTGTCAATCTCAAGAGGCTTGCTGGCTTTGACATTGTGGGTGTCTTTCACAAGATTTAGGGATTCATCCAAGGTATAGACGATATTCGCATCATCCAATTCTAAGAGCGCGTTCTTTGCCAAAACCCTGCCGACGAGCAGGAGGGCGTCTCTCTCCGGCTTGAAGTTGAGCTGATCTTTGAGGATAGATGCTGACTCCGGCTGGCCTGAAGCGTCCTTTTTGCTCGCCAGAGCTTCGATGATCTTTGCCGCCTCGCCGATCTCTACTGCACTCTGCAATCCTGGGTCCCTCTCTTTCACTGCAAATCGCTTCTCCGCCCGCCGCAGATCGGAGGCTGCAGCGCTCAGCTTCTCGACTGGATCTCTTCTACTTTTCTCCGCCTCCAAGCTTGCGCTCAAGTTGCGCAAGGCATCGCAGAGACATCCGTTAGCCTCTCCGGGGGCGCGGGCTCCACCCATGAGATATTCAGCGGAGTTGGTTACTGCCTTGATCCGTCGCCAGGGCTCATCACCGAGAAGACCCAATGTCCAGGCTTCTTTCATACCAGCGAGGCTCCTTTTCAAGCACTCGATCTTGGCTTTTGTCTGGTCCTCACAGTTCGCTGCCGCGGTGTCCAGCGCAAAAAGAGCCCTCTCTGTCAGGGCCACTGCCTCTTCATCGGAGACGTTGCCTGAAAGTTTGGCCAGATAAGAGCGGCTTCTGGCGATTCCCGCGGCCACCTTGATCTCAGGCAGATCGACATCAAGCGTGGATGCCAGCTCCAGGTATCGATCCGAGGCTCGAGCATAGTATTTGGATGCTGCCTTTGCCGACCGGTCGGCTGCGTCGCTTTCCACCCCAGAATCTTCAGCTTGCTGCAGGCAATGCCTTCCAAGAGCACTGTAAGTCGCAGCCAGGCGAGACAAGGCATTCTGATGAGCAGGATGAGCACTCCTGGGAACCAGCCTAACCGCCCTCTCCAGGGATTCGCAAGCGGCAGTCGCCTCGCCCATGTTCAGATACGTATTTCCCAAGTTGGAGAGCACAATTCCGGCGCTCTGGCTCAGGTTTTGTTCATCAAATAGGGATAGGCTCTGATTGAAATAGCTGAGGGCCCGGTCCCAGTCCTTTCTCTCGCCAGCAATTCTCCCCAGCCGGTCCAGGACCCAGGCGGCACTCTTCTTGTCTCCCAGCCTCTGGAAATCCGTAAGACTTTTCTCAAAATATCTCGCAGCGAGCTCTCTCTCTTCCATCTCCGCATAGATCCTGCCAAGGCTGCCATTCATTTGGGCGATGCCCTGGTCGTCGCCTTTCTCCTCGAAAATCTTCAGGCTGCGATAGCAGTGCTCTATGGCCCTGTCCCAGTCTTTGCCCAGCCTGTAGGCAGAACCAAGGTTTCCCAATACGTGCGCCAGACCGCTGCGGTCTCCAACACGCTCAAAACCGCTAGCAGCCTTCCCGTAATAGACGACCGCTCTAGCCAGATCTCCCTGGCGTGCGTAGGTCTGTCCCAGATTGTTGAGCAGCACCGGCCGGAGGATCCGATCGCGGCTCAAGGAAAGGGCTTTGTTGTATGACCTGATAGCCTGGCCGTAGAATCCAGCTTTGCGGCAGATATCACCAACTCGCTTAACCTCGTAGACATCCTGGAGGCGGTCGGCCAGCTTTTGGCAGACCTCCTCATCGATCCTTCCTTTCTTCGAGCTGTCCAGCAGTCTGCTCATCAGATCGGGACAGCTCCCACCGATAGCCTTGGAATTGATGCTTTGGAGCCCATCCCCCCCTTTTGAAAATGACGAATAAATCTCCTGGAGAACTACTAATTGATCCATGGAGTATAAGATAACTTATATCTTTATATAGTTTTTGAATAACTCGAATTTTGAGATTTCTATGTTATATTCATAGTTATCGATTAGTTTTGAGAAATATGAACTTTGTGTGAATAAAGAAGTTAATCTAATAAGAATAATTAGCATATTAATAATAATGCTCTGTCCTTGCATTGTAAAATGCGGATTCTGCGGTGTCAAATTCACATTCAGTCAAATCATAATGAGTAACATAATACATAGTCGAATCATACCAGAATCATACACAGTCGAATCACACCAGATCAAAATGGGCGCCCTCTGGCATGCTGCAGATGTCAAAACCGCCTCACATCAAGAACCATAATCTCTTGAAATCCCCTTGAAGAAGCCTTTTATACCTTGGCCGTGAGCTGTTTTAGGAGATTCGCCGATGGAGTTTACTGCACAGGAAAAATACGAGTATAAGCGTCTTCTCGACGACCTTCGGAGCAAGACAGGCAGGGGCACTGAGCTCATTTCCCTATATATTCCTCCCGACAAGCAGATTTCTGATGTCACGAGCCAGCTGCGAGAGGAGTACGGACAGGCAGCCAACATCAAGTCCAGGGTTACCCGGCTCAGTGTACAGGGCTCGCTTGAGTCTGCATTGTCCAGGCTCAAGCTAATCCCCAAACCACCGTCAAACGGAGTAGTCATCTTCATCGGCAACGTGGATGTCGGCGCCAACAAGACCGAGATGTACAGCGTCGCCCTGGAGCCGCCCGACCCCATTATCACCTACAGATACCACTGCGATTCCTCTTTCCTGCTAGGGCCCCTGGAGGAGATGCTGGCCGACAAGAAGACCTTCGGTCTTATCGTCCTGGACAGGCGCGAAGCGACCATTGGAGTTCTGAGAGGGAAATACGTTGAGCCCATTAAGCACCTCACCTCCACGGTGCCGGGCAAGCAGAGGAAAGGCGGCCAGTCCAGCCACAGGTTCCAGCAGCTGCGCCTGATCGCCATCCATGATTTCTATGGCAGGATCGGAGAGTCCGCCAATGATGCTTTTTTGGCCATCGATCCCAAGGATCTGCAGGGCATCCTGATCGGCGGGCCCTCGCCCACTAAGGAGGAGTTCGTTGAGGGCGGATTTCTGCATCACGAGCTGCAACGCAAGGTGCTGGACGCCCTGGATGTCTCCTATACCGATGAATCCGGGCTGTACGAGCTGGTGGATGCTGCCCAGGATAGGCTCCTGGACCTGGAGGTAACGCAGGATAAATTGGTCATGCGCCGGTTCATGACGGAGCTGGTGAGCGATAAAGGACTGGCGGCTTACGGAGAAAAGGAGGTTCGCCACAATCTGGAACTTGGAGCAGTGGAGGTTCTTCTTCTCTCTGAAGATCTGCGCAAGACGCGAGCTGAGATAGTCTGCACCAACCGGAGCTGTGACTTCACCGAGAGCCAGACCCGCTCCGGCGCGGCTGCGGCCGTGGGCTGCTGCCTAAAATGCGGCAGCCCCCTTTCCATTGCCGGAGAGGAGGACATTGTATTCAATCTGTCCAAACTGGCGGACCAGAGCGGTGCCCAGGTAAAGATAATCTCCGCGGAGTTTGAGGAGGGAGCACAGCTTTACAAAGCCTTCGGCGGAATAGCAGCCATCCTCAGATATAAGACCAGCCACGTCTAGAGGCGATTGACTACGATCGAGGTCTCTGTGTACACTTCTGTCAGGCCGACGGAACGCGTGGAGAAGGTCGTCTCGGCCATCGAGAAGATCTTTCCCGGTCTGATCATGGACATCCGGGGCGACAGGATCGAGGCCTACAATGGGCCTGACGCTCTACAAACTTTCCACAAGCTCTTGCGAGAGCAGCAAATTTTGGATACGGCTCGATTCGTCATGCTGGCAGGCCGCATCGGCGATGCCATCCAGTTTCGGCTCAACAAGCAGGCGGCCTTCATGGGCAAGGTCAGCTTTCCGCCCGACGAAGAGCCCTTGGGCTCACTGCATGTCCAGATCAAGGGCGGCAAACGCCTGGTTGACTGGCTGGCCCCGCAAACGAAAGACGGGGTGCCCATCGAGGAGATCGATCTGGAGGAGGCGGAGCAGGAGTGATTTTGCGTGTTTAGCTTCTCGTCGAGCAAGCTTGTTGACAGGCCCTTCGACTGGGCATATCAGCTGGAAGATCTCGGCTACACCGGCTGGGAGATTGTGAACGAAGGAAGACAGAAGCTCACTTCGGAGAACCTGGCCGATGCCAGGCAGATTGCCGAGACTACCAACCTTATTATCACGATTCATTTGCCTTACTCTGACCTGAATCTGGCAAGCCTGAACCAGCCCATCTGGGATGAGACCGTCCGGCAGATGAAGA
>CAZPUO010000017.1:0-19887 GCA_964589745.1 uncultured Methanotrichaceae archaeon | reverse complement strand
CGTCGTTCTTTCCCAAGGAAACGCGAGCGATGCCTTCTATCGGCGCAGCGACGACACCTTCTGTGAGCAGGGCCACGGAGGTGCGGATGGCGCTCTCCACGGACTCGATCTTGGAGGAGCCGGAGCCCAGGCGGCCTTCCGCGAAGTCAATGCCTATGGCGAGAGCCGCTTCCTCGCGGCTCATCCCCTTCTCTTCCAGCTCCCTGATTCTGACGGCGATGCCGGGGATGCCGATCAGTTTCTCCACTCTCTCCGCCAGATCGACAGCCAGGGGTATTTCCACATCGGTTGTGGGATCTCTTCCCTGGCTGCGGGCCTTTCTGGCGATAGTCATGGCGTCCTCCAGACCAAGCTGCAGAAGCTCAAAATATTCAGAGGTCTTCACTTTTCACTCCAGAGGTAAAGTTCTGTGACCGGATCGTGATCTCGCTTGAAGGGCTGGCCCAAGAGCTCCTGCAAATATAGCTCCGCCGCGAAGATCACACCCTTGGAAAGGTGGCCGCCCCAAACCCTGCCTTCCTGATCGGACAACAGAGCATGAGCATGCACGAAGGGCTTGTCCTCCATGAGGGATATGTTTCCTGAAGCTGAGATCAGCTCTGCCGGTCCCTCGACCATGATCTTGCGGTATTCTAAGGACTTCTGGTCGTAATAGCCCAGTTCGGCCTGCTTCAATGCGCCGATGACGCCAAAGACGCCGGAGCAGATCTTTTCTTTGCTGGCCAGATGAGTGATCTGGCTGATGATCTCTGCATCGTGATCAAGCCTGACCATCAGTGAGCGGCCCCGTCTTAGATCTTTGATCAGCAATTTCCCAAAACTCCCATCCTTCTTCCTACTCTCGAATCCTCATAAAGGTTTGCCACTGTTTCATTCCTGTTGAATCCATGGGGTATTGGTTATGAAAACGATAGGCGACTGATATCCTTTTATGCCAACTTCCTCGGATATATTATTGATCAACCCCCTTCCTTCGAATGCATAGATACATTTATAGATATTGTTTAATGGCTAAATCATGCGATATAACTATTAATATTATTTGCTCTGTTGTAGTTTTTCGATAGCCCTCAAAACTTTCAGAATTTTATTATGCCAACTTTCCTGTGGAGCTTAAATCCCTTTAGAATTGTCAGTCTGACTTATGCGGTCGCAGGATAAGAACTTTGCCACAGCTTTCAGCGTCATCTATTTTTGATCGAAGCTTCAACCTTTCTGCGATGAATCTGGAATCTCTGGCGGGCGAGCTTCGCGGGTTTGTCGGCATCACCCGCAAGAAGCAGATAGGCAATCTCATGCAGTTCTTTCCTGTAGAATCCAAACAGATCATCGCTTCTTTCGGAGAGGATGCGGCGGTGATAGATGACGGCTCCGAGGTCATGCTCCTGGCTGCGGACGGCATCTGGTCCAGGCTGATGGAGGCTGATCCGGAATGGTCCGGCTACTGCTCAGTTTTGGTGAACGTGCACGACATAGCGGCCATGGGCGGCTGGCCGGTGGCCATGGTGGATGTTCTCTCCGTCAGCAATCAGGATGTCGCAGACCGAGTTCTGCAGGGGATGAAAAAGGGAATTGAGAAGTTCAATGTGCCCATCATCGGTGGACACCTGCACCCGGACACGCCCTACAGCGCCCTGGATGTCGCCATTCTCGGCAAGGCAAAGAAGGATGCAGTGATCCTGAGCAGCACGGCGCGGGCGGGGGAAGTGGTAGTGGCTGCGGCCGACTTGGACGGCAAAGCCCATCCCAAGTTCTCGATCAACTTCGACTCCACCAGCTTCAAGGACAAAGAGACGCTGCAAAGGCAGCTTGGCGCGATGCGGGAGCTGGGCGAGTCAGGCCTTGTCAAGGCCGGCAAGGATATCAGCAATCCCGGCCTTTTGGGGACCCTTGGGATGCTGCTGGAGACAAGCGAGGTGGGTGCTGTGGTGGAGCTGGAAGCCATTCCCGTTCCGGCGGGCCTGGACCTGCTCAGCTGGCTGAAGATGTATCCCGGAATGGGCTTCGTGGTGACCGTCACGCCTGAGAATGCGAAAAGGGTTCTGGAGGTGTTCCAGAAGCGCGGCCTAACCGCGGCGGTGATAGGAAAGGTGACGAAGGAGCGGAAGCTCCTGATTCGTTCTGGAAGCGAAGAAACAGTCCTCTTTGACCTGGAAAAAGAATGCGTAACCGGGATAAAATGACTTGGATAAAGTAGATCGAGGATAAGCAACTGGAAAAATAACTGGATAAGGTGATCTCATGGACTCCGCCTTTGTGCGCTCTTTGGAAGAGAAGGCCAGGGCCAGACACGCCCGCATCGGCATTGGGATCTGGAATGCAGATGCAGAACTGATAGCATCATTACAGTCTGCCACGGAGTTTGCCGATCTGCTCCTCGTGGGCGAGCCCTGCTGCGATTGCGCTCTGGATTACGCAGCCACAAAAGAGCCGTGGAAGGAGCTTGTCCGGCTCCTGGCCGATGGCGAGATCGAAGGGGCAGTGCGAGGGAACCTGCCGGCAGGAAGGACTATGCGGGCCTTGGCTGAGCGGTTTGATGTCAAGGTCAGGCGGCTGGCTCTCCTGGAGCTTTCCGGCTGGTCGTTCTTGCTCGGGCCGGTCGGAATAGACGAAGGTGAGACGATCTCCGACCGGCTGGGTCTGGTGCTGGACGGAGCGAGGTTTCTGCAGCATTTTGGCGTCTTGCCAAAAGCGTCCGTCCTTTCCGGTGGCAGGATGGAGGACCTGGGAAGAAGCGAGCGGGTGGACAGGAGCCTGGCGGAGGGCGAGCTGATCGCGGCACGTGCGCGCGAGGCGGGCGTGGAGACGCAGCACAGGGGAATATTGATCGAAAGCTGCCGGAATGACGATATCATCATTGCTCCGGAGGGCGTTTCCGGGAACCTGATCTTCAGGACACTACTACTATTATGCGGCGCAAAATCCTTTGGCGCGCCGGTGCTGATGGATGAGGTCTTCGTGGACTCCAGCCGGGCGCGGGGGAACTTCGACGGGCCAATTATGCTGGCGAGCAGCATGGTGGGGATGAAGGAAACGGTATAATAAAAAGAAAATCGCCGCAGAAAACCGCTCTATCGTAAAATCGTAAAGACATGAGTGTAGCTGTCATCGGCATTGCGCGTGCTGACCTCCTGGCCGCGAACTCCCATGTACTTGCCAGTGCCGCCCAAAATGGGCCGCACAACAGATTCGTTCTTTTCCAATGTGTTCTCTTGAACCGGATAATCTGACACTGATCCAACGATAATTTGATCGGTTCTGTTGTTGAATGTGAAGATGAGATATGCAAGTCTCTGTTCTTGACCCGTTGATTTGGTGGGACTCATTCTGACGGTTGTCGTGCTGCCGAATAGCTCTCCGATGATTGGTCCATCGGTTGCATTTGTAGAACGCAGAGTTCCATTAAAATAGTAGGCATCGCCAAGACTCTTACCTGCGGGCGGTATATCGACGTACGTCGTCGTTTTAGCAGCACTTGGGTCCGTAAATACTGTGAGCTGCATAGTTGAATTTGATTCTGTTGAGAGATTTTCAGCCATTCCCATGACACCAAATGATACCATGAGCAAAGCAGCCGAGATTAGGTATAACGATCTCTTATACAAAAGCCGAATTCCTCCTTGCTTTACTTGCTATGACATGGCATGCTTATATTATTTAAAATATTTCTTAGTGTCCAAGAATCATTAAATGCTTATCAACTGATAGGTACAAACCACATCGCTCGGCAGGCCATATTCATTCGTTTAATGGTTCAGGAACACCAAGAACTATTTTGGGTTGTGCGAGAGCTTTATAGTAGGAGGCGGCGCAGGATGAATTCTGCTCCTTTCAGAGGTCATTCCATCCTGATTCAGGTATTTGAGGATTTCAGATCCCCTGCTAACACAAAGAGATTCGCCAATTTTGAAAGATTGCTTAAGGAAAAATCAAATGCAAGGAGCCGATGGAGGTATCTGGGGCGATCTCCTTCGTGTGTCTGATGATTTCCTCTGAGATCATCGAGGGGAAGCTATTAAATTATTAGTTGGAGAATTAATAATAGGTGAAACAAAATGAAAGATGAAGTGTTCTTCGGCGAGGGAATGGCCAAGGTAAAAGCAGAATATTCCGACCTTTACAACTCGATTGTGGGCTTAAATGAGGCTGCATACACAGGCAAAGTCATTGACTACAGGACCCAGAAACTGATCGCGCTGGGCATCAATGCTGCAGCCTCCGACGACCGAGCCACGAAAAAACAGATGATGAGCGCCATGAAGGAGTTCGGAATCACTAAAGACGAGATAGTGGATGTCCTGCGAGTGGTTCTCCTGACCTCGGGAATGCCTCCCTTCACCAAGGCCATACGGATGCTGTATGAACTGATCGAGAAATGATCTTGTAGATGACCTAACTGGCCTGATGGATGATCTTCTCAGGAAGGGCCAGATGAAAATTCGTTTCTGGCCAACTGCTATCTAGGCTTTCATCGCCTTTTTTCGAAGCTGTCGGTTGTATGCGATGGCGACCTATGCGCCTCAAGACCTGCTGGCCACAGGAAAATGATCGAGGCCCCCGGGCAGTCGAAAGAGAAGCCTGGAGGGATCTGAAAGGATCGTAAAATCTCTGGTCTGCCGGAGCTCATCCGCGTCCTCAACTCGAATCTGATCCTGTGCTCTAGCCTTTGATCACAGGCGTTCCCCAAAGCTAAGGAAACTATTTCAAGTTATAATATTATAATATATTGCCGAGAGAAGAAATATTGCTGCCAAGAGAATAAGAATGGATCGAAATGCGGCCAGTGCGCTCGTTCAGGAAATCATGCTGGACTTTGCCAGCCTTACTGGACTGACACCGGTCGATGCCCATCCCCGACGCTATCTATGGACTGATGCGTTCGCGGTGTGCAACTACTTTGAACTCTTCCGCCAAACCGACGACGAAACCTATCGGGATCTCGGCTTGTGCCTCGTCGACCAGGTGCATCACACCCTTGGTCGGCACCGTGATGACGACCCAAGAAGCGGCTGGATCAGCGGCCTCGATGAAGTGGAGGGTGAGCGGCATCCGACCAAAGGCGGCCTTCGGATCGGAAAGCAGCTGAACGAACGAAAGCTCAAAGATCCGCCCAATGAGCGTCTGGAATGGGACCAGGACGGACAGTACTACCATTACCTGACGAAGTGGATACATGCGCTCAACTGTGTGAGTCGAGTTACCAAAGACCCGACTTACCTCAGGTGGGCGATAGAGCTCGCACAGACGGCCCATGCCAGGTTCACTTACGCTTCTACTTTCGGCCGCCAAAAGAGAATGTACTGGAAGATGAGCATCGATCTTACCTATCCTCTGGTCTCATCTATGGGACAGCACGATCCTCTCGACGGCTTCGTCACCTACAATGAGCTTCAGGCGGCGGTGACCAGAGATTTCGGTGAATCCTCGCTGCCGGGCCTCAAGCCTGAAATTGCCGAAATGGCCGAAATCTGCCGGGGCATTAAATTAGTCACAGATGATCCGCTCGGCATCGGCGGCCTTCTCTTTGACGCCTCAAGAATTGCACAACTGATGATACAGGATGGCTTAAAGAACATAAGCCTGCTGGAAACCGTCGTTGATTCGGCTCTGCTGGGAATGGAGGCCTTTGTGAAAGGTGAGACACTGGAGTATCCTGGAGAGTTTCGCCTGGCCTTCCGTGAACTCGGGCTGTCCATCGGACTATCAGCGATCGAAAAACTGATGAAAGGGATCGAGGAGAACCCGAGCTTATTCCAACAGAAAAATCACTTGCAGCGACAGGTCGAAGATCTCATGGAGTTTATGCCGCTTCGGGAGACAATCGAGCAGTTCTGGATGGCTGGAAAGAACCGAGAAGTCAGCACCTGGACATTGCACCGTGAGATCAATATGGTGATGCTCGCAACCAGCCTGGCTCCCGGCGTATTTTTGATGATCTGAGCTGAAGGAACTCTCTAGTTCGCGCTTTTTTGCCGATGAATTTATAGGTCCTCAATACTTCTGCGAATCTCGAATCGTACTGATCAGCAATCTTAGCTGAATGGCCAGAAAATATCATTACGAGCGATCCTCTTTAAGTTTATAAAGATCGATTAAAAGTGATCACTGATCTAAGGTTATTCCTAGTTGTTAGCGCCAACTTTTCCCCTGATACCCAAAGGCTAATTTGCACCGATTATACCGCTTTCCCGCATTCAGTGGTAATCGAAGTATTCAGGCAGTTCAACACATAGTCCAGCGACTTCAGGAACCTTGGGCTGGCTCTATCCCTGGGCCTATCCAGGTCAATCTTCAAAACCTCCCTCACCATTCCGGGTCTGGAACTAAGAAGCACTAATCGGTCGGCCAGGTAGATCGCCTCCTCAATGCTATGGGTCACCACGATTATGGCCTTTCCGGTTTTTTCCTGAACTTGCAGTATATCCTGCTGAATCTGCCTTCTGGTCTGGAAATCCAGAGCGGAAAATGGTTCGTCCATTAAGAGAAGCTTAGGCTCCAGGGTGAGAGCCCTGGCCACGGCCACCCTCTGGCGCATCCCTCCCGAGAGTTCATGAGGATATCGCTCGGAGCTTTCTTGCAGGCCCACCATAGAGAGGTATTGCATCGCACTTCGCCGCATCTCCTCTCGAGGAATGCCTCTCATCTCCAGGCCGATGGAGACATTTCTGTGCACGCTAAGCCATGGAAGCAGGGCATGCTCCTGAAAGACCATGCCGAATTGCGGACTTGGCTGCTCCACTCTCTTGCCGTCAAGCAGCACGTCTCCGCTGCTCGGTTGCTCCAGGCCCGCGATTATTCTGAGAAGCGTCGTCTTGCCGCAGCCGGAGGGTCCAAGGATTGCCACAATCTCCCCATCATTTACTTCGAAATTTACGTCCTGCAGAGTTTTTACCCGGCTCTTGCCAGAGCAAAACTCCTTGCTTACATCCTTCAACTGAAGCATCATCATTACAGACCTCTCCAAGAGAGCCATCTTCTCTCCACAGTCACGAAAAACCGATCGATGCCTATGCCAATAATCCCTATGGCTATCATTCCCGCGATTACCACCTGAACCTGGCCCCAGCTATAGGCGTACATGATGAGATATCCCAAGCCGGTGTTTGTTCCCGGCAACATCTCAGCAGCAACTACACACATCCAGGCGATGCCAAAGCCGATCCTCATGCCGGTCCAGATCTCAGGCGCTGCTGCGGGAAGGATCACCCGGATCATTAGATCATGCTCCTTGGCCCCCATCATGGTGATGGCCTCGATCCAGTTCTTCTTCACTCCTCTTACCCCTTGCATTGTGTTAAGAAGCACAGGGAAAAAGGCACCTAGCGCAATGATGAAGACTATGGAAGCCAGACCTATCTTCAGCCATGCCAGGGCCAATGGCACCCAGGCCAAGGGCGGCACGGGCCTCAAGGCTGAAACCATGCCATCTAATGCTGCTTTAAGCGGCTCCAATCTGCCCATGGCTACCCCAAGTGGCACTGCCAGACAGGTTGCGACAAGAAATCCCAGGCCGACCCTCTGGAGGCTCATGAGGGCGTTCTCGATCAGAGATCCGCTGCCCATGATGTCTGTGCCTGGAGAGAGAAGGACCATTAGTACTGACTGGATATCTGGGAGGATGAACTGGTTGTGGATGGAGGTGGCCAGGGCTTCCCACAACACAATTATGGTCAATGGAATCATCAGCTTTAGAAGAATCCTTCTGTTCATATCTTCAGTCTCCTTTCCATGGTCCTCTCAATCTCCTTTCCTTGCCATTCGTTTTAGAATGGATCGCATTTTCATGCCCTAACACCCTGAATGCCCGATTCATTGAAAGCAGCCTGCAAGATAACATCAGTTATGGTTCCCAAATCTGGGTCCCCCAGCTTGAGCGGCCTTCCTTTTGCAGATCTCTCCTTGGCCAGGGCAACAAAATCCTCCCAATCCTTGACATTCGAGTCTGCTTGGAGAACCAATCCCGATCCCTCGTTTTGCACCGGCAAGATTATCTTATCATCTCCCCCCAGAATGATAGAACCAATAGCAGGGGTTACACCACAGTAAGCCATATCCAGACAGCCCTGATTCATCAAGGTCATGAGAGTCTGCCCAGTGGGGGCCGAGACCAACTCCACTTCTGCCACCTTTTTACCTTCAACTACCAGATCGAGTACACTGGGCCTTTTCGCATCATCTTGCGGTTCCAGGGCTATTCCGTATCGGTCATAAAAGTACTTCCAGTTCTTGACCGCTGCAAATAGGGGAGCCTGGTGATCGATCATCAAATAGCCGATCAGCAACTTTTGCTGCATTGGCCTGGGGGAATCGAACTTGCCCGTGGGGATCATTACCTTGGCGGCATTGTATGGTCGTAGATCTAAGAGCGATATATTTTGAAGGTCTATCTGGTCTCCGGTCGAAGCATCGAGCAGGCGGATCATTTGAGTGACGAAGCCATCCATGCTCCGCCTCCAGGTATCGTTAGGCTCAGTAGAAAATATCAGAGTGGGACGGGAGTTCTCGAAGACCTCCTGTGAGGGTATAGCGCTCTCTCCCAAGGTGTAGTTGCGGCTCCCCATCAGCCAGTCTGCAGCGATCTCCGTGGATGCCTGGGGATTCTCACGGACCCACTGGACGGCCAGAATGTTCAGATAGCAAAAGGCGCTCACCAGATCCAAATGATCATCCAAAAGGCGGTCTTTGGCCACGAGAACGCAGCAAGGATGATTTTGCCAGCCTGGCGGAAAGTCCCGGGAAAGGACCACCGTCTTTCCAATTCCGCTCTTCTCTGCCATCGACAGGCAAGGCTGCCATGCAAAATATCCGTCTATTTGTCCAGTGGCTAGGAGCATGGGCATGAGATTCACACCTTTGCAGTAGAGCAGTTCCACCTTGGCCGGGGTCTCTGCGGTCGCGAGGGGTTGAGCCGAAAATCCATCGACACAGAGAAAAATTCCAAGGAGCAGCACAGCCGCAAAGATGCGAAGCATTACAGATTGCTCATTTCGCTCAATATATATACGATTACCCTCCCACTAAACCCCTTTTTGGAAATCGGTGGATTTGTTTAATACTGCCAGGAACTCGTTGGGAATGAAGCAAATCTATCAATAATATTAAACCTAGCGTTGAAAAAAAGTCATTCGGATAATTTTCCCATCTCAAAAGCTGATATATCTATTTGCTAAGTAAAAATATCGAAAAAGGCTTTTTCCCTCTTACGAATCTGAAAGCGGGTAAGAAACTCACAGTATCTAAATAAGAGGACGTATAACTCAACACTATGGAGCCAGAGCATTCCTTAAACCCGGAAGAGTTCAACTGCCTGCTCAATACCGCCGAAATGTCCCGTGGAGTTGAGATAGCATGGCAGTAAATAATCTTTCCCAAAGGATAATCGCGTCTTTCCCGGGGTATAAAAGGTCCGAAAAGGTAAACAAGGCCCTCAAGGCGATTAGCTGGACTTTGTAGTCAAATCAAGAAGGGGGCAAATTTAAGCTGGATGATAATAACTTGAAAAAATAACTTTGAAAGAGGTCAACAATGGTAGATGACACGTGTGATCAAAAGGCCAATAGGACGTCAACAATCGACTCAGCGAGGAAATCTAACTTTTCCGAAGGGCTCATTGAAGATAAGACGTTTCTTTTAGCTTCCATTGTGGAGTCTTCGGATGATGCCATTATCACAAAAACCTCGGACGGGATCATCACCTCCTGGAATGGCGGCGCTGAGAGGATTTATAGATTCTCTGCCGAAGAGGTCATAGGCAAGCCAATCTCCATTTTAATTCCACTGGGTCATAATGATGAGGTGCCAGGAATCTTGGAACGTATCAAACGGGAAGAGAGCATCCATCACTATGAAACAGTACGGAGAAGAAAGGACGGCCAAATCATTCATGTATCTATGAGCATCTCGCCCGTCAAGGATATGCATGGCCAAATAGTCGGAGCCTCAACCATCGCACGAGATATCACAGCCGAGGTTAACTCCCGGAAGCAAACAGAGGCGAAGTTGAGTGCCGCCTCTCAATATGCACGGAGCCTTATTGAATCGTCCTTGGATCCTTTAGTCACCATCAGCGGCGATGGGAAGATTACCGATGTTAACGAGGCCACGATAAAGGTCACGGGCATTCCCAGAGAACAGCTCATCGGCACGGATTTCTCCAACTATTTCACAGAGCCCGAAAAGGCCAGGGAAGGTTATCAGCAGGTCTTTGCCAAAGGTTTCGTCACGGATTACCCTCTAACGATCAGACATAGGGACGGCAAATTCACGGATGTTCTCTACAATGCCAGCGTTTACAAAGACACTCGCGGAAATGTCCTTGGAGTATTCGCAGCAGCACGCGATGTGACAGCGCAGAAGCAGGCATCTCAATATGCACGGAGCCTTATTGAATCGTCCTTAGACCCTTTAGTCACCATCAGCGGCGATGGGAAGATTACCGATGTTAACGAGGCCACTACAAAGGTCACAGGTATTCCCAGAGAACAGCTTATCGGCACGGATTTCTCCAACTATTTCACAGAGCCCGAAAAGGCCAGGGAAGGTTATCAGCAGGTCTTTGCCAAAGGTTTCGTCACGGATTACCCTCTAACGATCAGACATAGGGACGGCAAATTCACGGATGTTCTCTACAATGCCAGCGTTTACAAAGACACTCGCGGAAATGTCCTTGGAGTATTCGCAGCAGCACGCGATGTGACGGCACGGAAAAGAGCCGAGAAGGAACTGGCTGAACAGCGCCAGCGGGAACTAGACAGATTGGCTGACTTGGAGAAATTTCAGAAGCTAACTGTGGGACGTGAGCTCAAGATGGTTGGATTGAAAAAGGAGATTGAAGAGCTGAAGAGAGAGATTGAGGATCGCAAAAGAAAATAAGGATCTTAAGGAGATATGGGTTTGGGAAGCACAGCCATGACTGAGCATGGACAAACACTTACCGAGTCAGGGAATTTGCGTGAACGCCTTGAGGCGTCCGAGAAGACCCAGCGGGCTATGATGAATATACTGGACGATTTTGATGAAGAGCGTAGGAATTTTCAGCTGATTCAGAAGGCGACCCTGAACCTCCTGGAGGATGTGGATGCAGAACGGCAGAATTCAAATGAAGCACAGCGAGCCCTCCTGAACATGCTTGAGGATATTGAGGCGGAACGATTCAAGGCCGAACAGGCAAATGCACTCCTCGAATCGGCTAATAAAGAGCTTGAAGCCTTCTCCTACTCGGTTTCCCACGACCTGCGGGCACCTTTGCGTGCCATCAGCGGATTCTCGCAGGCTGTTATGGAAGACTATGCACCACGACTTGATGATGAAGGCCGGCGATATCTTGGGCTCATCCAGGAAAACGCCCATAGAATGGGCCGCCTCATCGATGATCTGTTGGCTTTTTCACGGCTGGGTCGCCAACAGATGATAAAGTCAACGATCGACATGGAGACTATGACCAAATCGGTGTTTGAGGAGCTCGCAGCCCAAGAGCCCGGCCGCAAAATCAAAATAAAATTCACAGCTCACGCCTCTCCGCCTGTCTACGGAGACAGCTCCATGATACGCCAGGTCCTGGTGAACCTGCTCTCAAATGCCATCAAATTCACGAGGCCCAGGGAGAACGCACAGATCGAGTTCGGCTATTTGCCAAAATTGGGCGATGGCGCTTACTATATCAAGGATAACGGAGTGGGTTTTGATATGCGGTACTTGAACAAGCTTTTTGGGGTTTTCCAGAGACTGCATTCGGTAGCGGAGTTTGAAGGCACCGGCGTTGGGCTTGCACTTGTTAACCGTATCATTGCCCGTCATGGGGGGCGAGTGTGGGCAGAAGGAATTGTGGATCAAGGAGCAACTTTTTATTTTACATTACCGGGGAGTAGATAACATGAGCGATCAGGCGGAATTTGAAATTATAATCGTGGAGGACGATCCAAACGATGCAGAGCTTATCACAAGGATTCTCAGGAAACACAATCTGGCCAACAAACTGGTCCTTTTGAAGGACGGCGCGGATGCGCTGGATTTTTTATTTGGGCAAGGCAACTTTGCCGACAAGTATGACGATGGTCCAAAAGTTATCCTATTGGACCTGAAACTTCCCAAGGTCAACGGCATAGAAGTCCTGCGTAAAATCAAGTCGGACGAGCGGACAAAGAAAATCCCTGTAGTTATTTTGACCTCCTCCAGAGAGGACTGCGATCTCAAGGATGCTTACGATCTGGGCGTAAACAGCTATGTGACCAAGCCGATCAAATTTGATGAGTTTGCCAAAGTCGTGGCAGATCTCGGAATGTACTGGCTGCTGTTGAATAAATCGCTTACCAAATAGGAACCAGGGGAAATCGTCTACGGTGAACGGTCAGATACGTGTCTTGGTTCTTGAAGATAATGCTTCAGACTTTGAATTGTTGAAGCGTGAATTGCGCAACGCTGGTCTCGCTTACACAGCAGAATGGGCAGAGGACAAAAAAACCTTTCTTCAGGCCTTGGAAAAATTCACACCAGACCTGGTTCTGCTGGATTATTCGTTGCCGGGATTTGACGGCCTTAGCGCACTGGCTTTATCACAGCAGCGGTTTCCCGACATCCCTGTGATCATAGTGTCTGGGGCTATCGGCGAGGAGGTAGCCATCGAAACACTGAAAGCCGGGGCTACCGATTATGTTCTGAAGCAGCGTTTGACACGTCTCGGATTTGTGATTCAAAGGGCTCTGCAGGAAGCCGAACAACGGACCGAACGCAAACGAGCGGAAGATGCATTACGCCAAAGTGAGGAACGATTTCGCTTGCTTGTCGATGGCGTGAAGGATTACGCCATCTTTATGGTTGACCCTGAAGGATATGTGACCAGCTGGAACGCTGGGGCCGAACGAATCAAGGGCTGGACTGCTGATGAAATCCTGGGTAAGCACATCTCTTGTTTTTATCTGCCAGAGGCTGTCGCCGCTGGCCAGCCAGAGCGGGCATTGGAGCTGGCCAGCCAGACCGGACAGTTTGAGGAGGAAGGCTACAGGGTGCGGAAAGACGGTGAGGTCTTCTGGGCTAATACGCTCATTACGGCAATTCACAACGAGACGGGCCAGCTGCGTGGCTTTGCCAAGGTTACCCGCGATATCACCGAGCGTAAACTGATGGAGATGGAGCTCAGGAAGGCGCGGGATGAGCTTGAGCGACGGGTCCATGAGAGGACGGCAGAGCTTTCCCAGGCCAAGGAAGAATTGGAGATCATTAACGAGGAGCTCCAATCTGAGATAAAGCAGCATGAGCAGCTTGAGAAGGAGCTGGTCAAGACCAAGGAATCCGCTGAGGCCGCAGTTGAGGCCAAGGCGGCGTTCCTGGCCAACATGAGTCATGAGCTACGCACACCCATGAACGCTGTAATTGGCTATTCCAGCCTTCTCCTGGATGATAGCCTGACCCCTGAACAGAGGGATTTCGTCGAAGGCATCAGGAAAGGTGGCGAAGCCCTACTGTCCATCATCAACGATATCCTGGATTTCTCCCGAGCCGAGAAGGATAAGATAGAGCTGGAGCACCAGCTTCTCAGCCTCAAGCGCTGCATCGATGAGTCGCTTGATGTTGTAGCTCTCCAGGCTGAGCAGAAGGGCTTGAATCTTGCTTATACCATCAGCTACGGTACGCCGGATACTATGTTCGGAGATCCAGGGCGGATCAGACAAATCTTAGTCAATTTGCTCAGCAATGCTGTCAAGTTTACCGATAAAGGAGAGGTATCGGTGTCGGTCTCCTCCCAAGCCCTTGAAGGTAATAAGCACCAGATAGCCTTCGCTGTTAAGGATACGGGCATTGGCATGCCCCAGGATAAGATGGACAGACTCTTCAAGCCCTTTACCCAGCTGGAATATGTTATTAGCCGTAAACGTGATGGCGCTGGCCTGGGACTCGCTATTTGCAAGGAGCTTGTCGAACTAATGGGCGGGGAAATCTGGGCTGAAAGTGAGGAAGGAAAAGGCTCGACCCTCTATTTCACTATCTGGGCAGAGATGGTCCCAGGAAAACAATTGGATTTAGGTGAGAAGGATAGACCTGCTGCTTACGAGACCCTTTCAGTCCGAAAACCGATGTCAATCCTTGTGGCCGAGGACAACCCATCGAACCAGAAGGTACTTGTACGGATGCTCAAACGAATGGGTTATCGGCCCGATGCCGTGGCGGACGGAAAGGAAGTTATCCAGTCCCTCGAACTGCGGCCTTACGACCTGATTTTCATGGATGTCAGGATGCCTGAGATGGATGGCATCACGGCCACCAAGGTAATACGCAGGCTCCAGCCGAACGGCGGACCGAAGATAATTGCGATCACCGCGTATGCTCTGGAGGGCGATCGGGAGATGTGTCTTGAAGCCGGCATGGATGATTATCTCAGCAAGCCTGTTCAGGAGAAGCAGCTGGCGGCCATTCTGACGAAATTCTCTATTCCTTCAAGCGATACTGCCTGAAGGGCCCGCCTCGCAGAACCTGGGCTAAGGGGCTTCGCAGACTTCGCAGTTGGAGATTGAGAATGCCGGAAAGGAACCAGGATTAAAGAACGGGGCGGGAGGCCGAGAACCGGAAGGCCATGAGCACGCCGAAGGTGGTAGTCCCCCAGCAGCAGTATATGCACCCGGGTTGCATTTGCAGCTTACCGTCACGATCGCAAGCGATACCGTCGGTCAATTGGCCCTTTGCCGCGTCCCAACCAGCACTTCTGGCACACCGCAAAGTTTATCTAACCTTGCGTTACTAACTTAAAGTTTATTGAGTGATGATCTTGGACCCCATTGAGCTTCTGGATATACTAGGAAATGAGAATAGGAGGCGCATCCTTCAGCTCCTCTCCTTCCGGCCTTTCTACTTCAATGAGATGGCCAAGCGCCTGGATGTGGGGCCGAAGGCTGTGATCGATCACCTGGAGATGCTGGAGCGAGCTGGGCTGATCGAATGCTATCAGGATCAGGGAAGGAGGAAGTACTTCCGCATAGTCAGGAAGACGGTCCTGGAGGTGGCGGTCTCGCCGAATTCCTACGGCGTGAGAGCATATCGATCCGAGGACGCGCCACAAGCCGAATCCAAAGAGATGACTCCGGATATGAAGCTATTAAGGGACGAGCTGGACACCCTCGAAGGTAAGCGCCGCGAGCTGCGAGGTCTGCTGGACGAGATTGAGTCCAGGGAGATGGAGATCAAGCAGATCGCGGCAGGAGCTGCCCGGAGCTCTGCCCGGGACCAGCTGGAGTCTGAAATTCTGGTGGCCCTGCTTTCTGGCCGATCGAAGGTCGCTGATCTGGCGGAGAGACTGGAGGTGCCGGAGATCGTGGTGGAGGACCGGCTGAAGAGGCTGGAAGAGCGCGGCGCTGTGCAGCTGAGGGGCCAGGAATGGAGCATCTGACTTCCGCACCTAGGGAAACGAAAGAGCGTGACGCGATGGAGACGAGCAGGACCGATCCTGAAAAGATTGGGCAAAGCGGGATGGGCCAGGGCGATATCGATCAGGTCGTACAAGGCACTCTGCATCTCAGGGTGGCTGAGGCCTATCATAAGGATGCAGGAAAGGGTGTGGCCAGGATAGGGGCTGCGGCCATGACCACCCTGAGGCTTGAGAATGGAGGCGTGGTGGAGATAAAAGGGAAGGATAAAGTCTACGCCATCGCTTGGCCCGGAAATCCTGAAGACCCCCAGGATATCATCAGGATCGACGGAAACACCAGGGCGAACCTGGGTGTTGGAATCGATAACAAGATTCAGGTCTCCAGGGCGGAGGCAAGGCCGGCTCGAAAGATCGTGGTCGCTCCCACTCGCCAGATCAGGCTCATGGGCGGGCCTCAGTATCTGCTGCGTATACTGGAAGGAAGGGCGATAGTAAAAGGCGAGATGCTGCGCGTGGAGATGATCAACAATACCCTCAATCTGGCTGTGGTCAGCACACTGCCCGCCGGTCCTGTGCTCATCACCCAGGATACCATAATCAGCATCACCAGGGAGACACTGGAAGAGTTGGCGCTGCATGTGCGGGATATATCCTACGAGGACATCGGAGGCCTTTCCAAAGAGATCAGGGAGATCAGGGAGATGATTGAGGTGCCATTACGTCATCCCGAGCTCTTCTCCAAGCTCGGCATCAACCCTCCACGAGGGGTTTTGCTGCATGGGCCTCCGGGAACCGGCAAGACCCTCATCGCCAGGGCTGTGGCCAGTGAGACCGATGCCAACTTTGTCTCTATCTCCGGCCCGGAGATTGTCTCCAAATTCTACGGCGAAAGCGAGCAGCGGTTGCGCCAGATCTTCGACGAGGCAGCCAAAGCTGCGCCGTCTATCATCTTCATCGATGAGATTGACTCCATCGCCCCAAAGCGCGAAGAGGTGTCCGGTGACCTGGAGAGGCGCGTCGTAGCTCAGCTGCTGGCTCTTATGGACGGTCTGTCCGCGCGCGGCGAGGTAATAGTAATAGCCGCAACCAACAGGCCCAACGCCCTCGATTCCGCCATAAGGCGTGGAGGCAGGTTCGACCGTGAGATAGAGATAGGCATTCCCAACAAAAACGGCCGGTTGGAAGTTCTTTATGTTCATACCAGAGGCATGCCCATGGAGGATTCTCTGGACCTTAAGGAGATCGCTGAGGCCACGCATGGTTTTGTGGGGGCGGACCTCTACGCCCTCTGCAAAGAGGCGGCCATGCGCACCCTGGAGAGAGCTCTGCCAGACCTGGATATCGAGGAGGACATTCCGGCCGAGGTGCTTGAAGGTCTGAAGGTTAATAAGGACGATTTCCGAGCCGCCATGAAGAAGATCGAGCCATCCGCACTCAGGGAGGTTTTCGTCGAGGTGGCTGAGGTGCATTGGAATGAGGTGGGCGGCCTGGAGGAGGCCAAGCAGTCTCTGATTGAGTCGGTGGAATGGCCGCTCAAATTTCCGGAGGCCTTCGAGTCTGTAGGCGTACGACCACCCCGTGGAATACTGCTCTACGGCCTTCCGGGCACTGGCAAGACGCTATTGGTAAGAGCCCTGGCCACAGAGAGCAATATAAACTTCATCAGCGTCAAGGGTCCGGAGCTGCTGAGCAAGTGGGTGGGCGAGTCCGAACGTGCGGTGCGGGAGATCTTTCGCAAAGCTCGCCAGGCTGCCCCCGCTCTGATCTTCTTCGACGAGATCGATTCCATAGTCCCGGCCAGGGGGACCGGCGGGGAGACGCATGTCACAGAGCGCGTGGTAAGTCAATTCCTGACGGAGCTGGATGGCCTGGTGGAGCTGAAGGATGTGATAATCGTGGCTGCCACCAACCGCCCTGATCTTCTGGACAGGTCTCTGCTACGGCCAGGAAGATTTGATCGTTTAGTTTATATTCCCATGCCAGATAAGATTGCTCGCAGAAAGATATTCGAGATCAATCTCTCCAGAATGGCCAGCTCTGGAGTCTCGTCGCAGTGGCTGGCTGAGATCACTGAGGGCTACAGTGGTGCCGACCTGGAGATGCTCTGTCGGGAGGCGGGAATGCTGGCTTTGCGCCAGCACATCCGACCAGGCATGGGCAAAGAAGAGCTGATAATTGATAAAATTTCGGTTACCAAAGAACACTTTCAGGAAGCATATGAACGAATCAAGCCTCATTTGTCCAAAGAGCTGCTTGAAGAATACTCTCAAATGATCAGAGATTTTGAGGCGTGATCTGACCTCAAAGGACAGAAAGATGGATTCAAAGCACCAGATATATAGGCCAGAAGGATCAAAAGAAGATATGAGGGCCGAAAAATTGAGTTTAGAAGATGAGTCGAAAGAGCTGCTGGGCGATATTGACTTCAAAGACACGAGCAGCATCACTGTACCTGAGAACCTCATAGATCAGGTTATCGGACAGGATGAAGCAGTAGAAGTTATTAAAAAGGCGGCGCGTCAGAGGCGTCACGTTATGCTCATCGGGTCGCCAGGTACTGGAAAGTCCATGCTCGGCAAGGCCATGAGCGAGCTTCTTCCCGTGGAGGAGCTGCAGGACGTCCTAGTCTACGCCAATCCCGAGGACAACAACACCCCTCGCGTGAGGGTCGTGCCCGCAGGTAGAGGCAAGCAGATCGTCGATGCCCAGAAGATGGAGGCCCGCAAGAAGGTTCAGACCCGAAACATGTTCTTCATGCTCATAGTGATGGCCTTGATTGTGTACTCGTACTACACGGGCCAGCTTCTTTTCGGCGTCATCGCAGCGGCGCTTATCTTCCTCTCTCTGCGCTACATGCTGCCCAAAGAAGATGCCATTGTTCCCAAACTGCTGGTGGACAACAACGGCAAGAAGAAGGCGCCTTACGTGGATGCCACCGGTGCCCATGCCGGAGCCCTTCTGGGCGATGTGCGCCATGACCCCTTCCAGTCCGGCGGCCTGGAGACACCCTCCCACGAGCGCGTCGAATGCGGAGCCATTCACAAGGCCCACAAGGGAGTTCTCTTCATCGATGAGGTCAACACCCTGCGCCTGGAATCACAGCAGAGCCTTCTCACCGCCCTGCAAGAAGGTGAGTACCCCATTACCGGCCAGAGCGAGCGTAGCTCTGGAGCCTTGGTCAGGACCGAGCCAGTGCCCTGTAACTTCATCATGATCGTGGCGGGCAACCTGGACGCCATGCAGGGAATGCATCCTGCCTTGAGGTCGCGCATCAAGGGCTATGGATATGAAGTTTACATGCGGGACGCCATGGATGATACTCTGGAGAACCGCAACAAGCTCATCAGGTTCGTGGCCCAAGAGATCGTAAGAGACGGCAAAATACCACACTTTACCAAGGATGCTGTGGCAGAGATCATGCGAGAGGCTAAGAGGCGGTCCGGCAGGAAGGGTCATCTCTCTCTCATGCTCCGCGATCTGGGCGGCCTGATCCGGGTGGCGGGAGACGTAGCTCGGGCGGAGAGCGCTGGCTTTACGGATGTCAGCCACGTCATGCAGGCCAAGAAGATGGCCCGATCTGTGGAGCAGCAGCTCGCCGACCGCTATCTGGAAAGGCGCAAGGATTACAGCATGTTCCATTCCTCCGGCGACGAAGTGGGAAGGGTCAATGGCCTTGCGGTCATGGGCGATTCAGGGATAGTCTTGCCCATCATGGCTGAGGTTACGCCTGCTCAGTCCAAGGAAGAAGGCAAGGTCATTGCTACCGGCAAGCTGCAGGAGATCGCCAAGGAGGCGGTCACGAACGTCTCTGCCCTGATCAAGAAGTTCATAGGCGAGGATATATCCAACATGGATGTCCACATCCAGTTCATCGGAACCTACGAGGGCGTGGAGGGTGATTCGGCCTCCATCTCCATCGCCACGGCCGTCATCTCCGCTCTGGAAGGGGTGCCCGTAAAACAGACCGTAGCCATGACCGGCTCGTTGTCCGTAAGGGGCGATGTCCTTCCCGTCGGCGGCGTGACCCAGAAGATCGAGGCCGCGGCTCAAGCTGGCATCAGAACGGTGCTGATTCCTAAATCGAATATGGGAGACGTGCTGATCGATGAGAGCATCCAGGGTAAGATCGATATCATACCCGTTTCCACGATCGGCGAGGTCTTCGAATTCGCTATGGTCGGCCAGAGGACCAAATTGATCGAGAAGCTCAAGAGGTTTGCCTCTGACAAGAAGATAGGCATCAGTCTGCCTGAGCCTATCTCCACTCCCAGCAGGAGCATCTGATTCTCTGATGTCGGAGTTTTACGACATACGCACACTGAATGGCAGCAGAACCAGGATTGTTCTTGACAACGGCAAGCTGGAAGAGATAGCTGAGGCACCTTTTCAGGGCGCGGCGATTCGTGCGTTCGCAGGAGGAGCCTGGGGTTTTGTCACCACGGACTGCATTGACGATCTCGGGGAAGAGATCGCCTTGGCGCAGCGCATCGCCAGGAAGATCGACCGGCGCGAGGATCTGAAGCTGGCTGAGG
>CAZPUO010000016.1:0-19898 GCA_964589745.1 uncultured Methanotrichaceae archaeon | reverse complement strand
TTTAGGATCGTTACAGGGCTAATCCCCGCCTTTTCAAAGGCGGGATACAGCCCGTGCCTATTACTTTCATTCCACGGAATACCTATATATCCCAACCAGGCTATGTATTTTCGTCTGATCTTTGCTACTAGCAGTGGAAGAGACTCAGGTAGGCCAATCAGACTTTGCACCTGGACTCTAAGTAGAAGGTTGCAGTGGGAAAGCCATTGCGTAAAACTTGGACTGATGGATCTGCGAGACCAACTTACCGGGATGGGATCACATCCCATCGGTGAAAGTCCGTAGATGCCCTCGATTTTAATCGAGGGAGTGGTCACTCTAATTTCGATATACCCTGAAAGCCCTCAAGCTGCACCGACGCAATGAGACTCATCACTGCCATTCAAGCTCTCAAGAGCCTTTCCGAAAGCAGGATTCCCGGTTTTATTGGGATTCTGATATGAGCTTCTAATATCATGATCTTTGACGCGATTTGATAAACTGTGATTTTTTCAATGTGATTTTTAAGAACCTGTTGATATGATTTAATGCAATTCGTTGATGAAGCTTGATATGAAACTTTTAAGAAATGGGCAGCAGTTATGCTTCTTCGTAGAAAATTATTTTAAGCGCCCAGTCAACTCAAAACTTGTGACGGTATTCAGAGCTTATGATGTTAGAGGTGTCTACGGCACCGATCTTACGGAAGAGCTGGCCAGGCGAGTTGGTGAATCCTTCGGATCCTATGCCGGAGGCGGCGGAGTTGCTTTAGGCAGGGATACACGCACCAGCGGGCCTTCTTTGCAGAAAGCCTTTTTGGAGGGGGTTCTGGCCACAGGTTGCGAGGTACAAAGCTACGGCGTAATTCCCATTGCCATCTTGAGTTACGTCACCCGTGCGGACAAGCTCAAAGCAGCAGCCTATATCTCTGCTTCTCACAATCCGCCCGAGTACAACGGTGTACGGTTCAGAACCGGCGATGGGTATGGCCTTCTCTACCAGGAGACAAGCATCATGAATTTCTATCGCGAGGGCGGATTCCTCTCTGGGGCTGGCCGGGTCGCCGATCGCATTGCAGAGGATGCCATCGAAAGATACAGGCAATACGTCGCCAGAAAACTGCATTTCAACCGTTCACTCAAAGTTGTTCTGGACATGGGCAACGGTTCGGCCTGCACCATGAGCTCTTTTTACCAGAGGCTGGGCTTCGACGCTGTGCTGATGAACGGCACCATGGACGGCAACTTCTCAGGCCGCGGCCCGGCACCGAGCGAGGAGACTCTGCGGCCTGCTGCAGGGGCTGTTCTGGAGAACGAGGCCGACTTTGGAGTGGGCTTCGACCCCGATGCAGACAGGGGCATAGTCATCGATGATCGGGGAGTGGTGATTCCTCCGGAGAAGGTGGCCATCATCATCGCCAAACGAAGATACCCGTCCGGCAGCCTCGTCATCTCCGGCTTCGACTGCTCCATGATCCTGGAGCGCGAGCTGGAGCAAGACGGAATAAAAGTGCAGCGTGAGAGAGTCGGAGATGTTTTTGTAGCCAACAGAGTGAAAAACTCCGGCGCTGTTCTGGGAGTCGAGCGCAGCGGCCACTTTTTCCTTCCTGAGTTCCAGTATTCCGACGACCCCTTTGTCATGAGTTTGGCCCTGGGTGAGATCATCTCCAAAGGGGAGAGACTCTCTGATCTTGCCAACCAGATACCGGACTATCCTTATCTGCAAAAGAGCATCCGCCTCAGTGAGGAGCCAAGCAGGGTCATGCTGCGGCTTAAAGACGCACTTGCAAGGGAAGAACCGGACACCACCGATGGGCTGAAGATCACCACGGAAAGCTACAGCGTACTCATCCGGCCCAGCAACACCGAACCCTTGCTGAGATTGTACATAGAGACCTTCGGAGGCGAAATGAAGGCGCTGGAGGAGCAATACACGCAGATCATTCGCAAGGCCATGAGGGCATGAGGAGCCAGGACGAACTTTCTGGAAAAGGAAGCTATTTAACGCGCCCCATCCTTTTATCCATCACAACTGTTCCCAGAGCTGATGCCTGCTTGAGCTACGAAGAAGTCTGCGTTCTAATACCGACCCTCAATGAAGAGGAGTCCATCGAGTCTGTGATCAATGAATTCCTAGCCCTGGGCTTCGAGAATATCCTGGTAGTGGACGGCCATAGCACCGATACAACCGTGGCCAAGGCACAGGCGGCCGGTGCTCGCGTTGTCCTTCAATCGGGATCGGGAAAGGGCCAGGCCCTGAAAGAGGTCTTCGATGATATAAAAGAGAAATACATCCTTCTCATCGACGGCGACGGGACATACCTTCCAGCCGAGGCCGCGAGGCTCCTGGACCCGTTGCTGAAGGGCAAGGCGGACCACGTGGTCGGCAACCGATTAGGCAGCCTCCAGGGTGGCGCTCTAAAGCGGCTGAACATGTTCGGCAACAAGGTCATCAACCGCTTCTTCGTCTTAATCTACGGAATTCAGCTCAGCGACATCCTCTCCGGCTACCGTGCCTTCACCACAGAAGGAGTGCGGCTGCTGGATCTATCCACACCAGGCTTTGAGATCGAGTCGGAGATGACCGTCGAGAGCGTGAAGAAGGGTCTGCGCATCATCGAGATGCCCGTCACCTACATGCCCCGGGCCGCAGGCACCCGGACCAAGCTCAACCCATTCCGAGACGGCCTGAAGATAGCGCTCACCATATTCCGCATGGCCAAGACCGAGAACCCCATGTTCTTCTTCGGCCTGATCGGATCCGTCTTCGGCGCAGTCGGCTTTCTCATTGGCCTTTTCGTGCTGAGAGACTGGCTCAACGGAAGAATAGAGCACATCCCACTCACCATCCTGACGGCAATACTGATAATCGTGGGCTTCCAGCTGTTTCTCATCGGCATGCTGGGCGATGTGATGGCTTCGCTGCACCGGGAGATGATGAGGGAGCTCCACCGGAAGAGGAAATAGCGCACGGTTCCATCATACTCATAATCTGTTATAAACTGTTATAAAATCTGTTACATCGGGTCTCTAAATTATTTTAAAAACGAAAACTTTTTTTTAAACTCGTACATCTAGAAGGACGGAGCGGAAGTCCTGGGTCCTTACCTGATAGGAGTTCGCGATCATGCTCGCTTGTGTGTAACAGAGCTTGGCTATTCAACCATCGCCGAAAACTTTCACTTGTTCTCTGGACCTGCGCATCATCTGTAAATAGATTGTTATAGTTTCGGATATAATATTAGGTTATATCAGCAAGACTCAGGGGACGTTTATTGTGGAAAAGAGCCGATACATTCGATGGTTTGAGGAGATAGCCATAGAAGATATACCTCTGGTGGGAGGCAAGAACGCCTCTTTGGGGGAGATGTACCGGGAACTCACCTCGCAAGGAGTGAAGATCCCTAACGGATATGCCACCACTACCGAAGCTTATTGGCACCTTTTGGAATCGGCAGGTCTCTTGGAAAAGCTCAAAAGGGCCTTGGCTGGCCTGGACAAGAGCAATGTTTCAGATCTGGCAGAAAGAGGAAAGCGAGTTCGGGACCTCATCTTGGCAGCTGACATTCCTGAGGATCTCTGGTCAGAGATCAAGGCAGCCTATGACAGGCTGGGCGAGCAGTACGGTTCCTCGCCTGACGTTGCCGTGCGAAGCTCAGCCAGCGCTGAGGATCTGCCCACTGCCTCCTTCGCAGGCCAGCAGGAGACTTTCCTTAACGTCCGCGGCTACGAGGAGCTGAAAGACGCCTGCATCAAATGCTATGCCTCTCTCTTCACCGACCGGGCCATATCTTACAGGATCGATAACGGCTTTGATCACTTCAAGGTAGGGCTGTCCATAGGCATCATGAAAATGGTCAGATCAGATCTGGCTTCCAGCGGCGTGATCTTCACCATAGATACCGAGACTGGCTTCAAGGATGCAGTGTTCATAACGGGCTCCTACGGCCTGGGGGAGAATATTGTTCAGGGAGCCGTGAACCCGGATGAGTTCTACGTGTTCAAGCCAACCTTCAGAAAGGGATTCAAGCCCATCATCAAGAAGACCCTTGGCAGCAAAGAAATGAAGCTGGTCTACGGCACCGGCGAGGAGAAGGCCCTGACCAGGAACCTGAAGGTGCCCGATGCTGACCGGAAAAAATTCTGTCTCTCCGATGGTGATGTGCTGAAGCTGGCGGATTATGCATTAAAGATCGAGGACTATTACTCCCAAAAGGAGGGTCATTTCCGTCCCATGGATATAGAGTGGGCCAAGGACGGCGGTACAGGAGAGCTCTTCATAGTCCAGGCCCGTCCGGAGACTGTGCAATCTCAGAGATCCATGGATTTTCTCGAGACCTACCATCTGGAGAAGAAAGGTCCAGTTATCATCACCGGAAGGAGCGTGGGAGAGAAGATCGGAAGCGGCAAGGCCAGAATCATCAAGGAATTGTCTCAGCTTTCGACCTTCCAGGAGGGCGAGGTTCTCATCTCCAACACCACTACCCCTGACTGGGAGCCGGTCATGAAAAAGGCTGCGGCTATAGTCACGAACCTGGGTGGGAGAACCAGCCATGCCGCCATAGTCAGCCGGGAGTTCGGAATTCCGGCCGTGGTGGGAGCAGAGGGGGCCACTGAGAAGATCAAGACAGGCATGGAGGTTACAGTAAGCTGCTCGGAAGGAGAGGTGGGTTATGTCTACCAAGGAAAGTTGCCCTTCGCGGTAGAGAAGGTCAGCCTGAAAGATCTACCTCGCCCCAGGACGGAGATAATGATAAACCTGGGCAATCCTGAAACGGCCTTTTCAGTGTCCATGCTGCCCAATGATGGTGTCGGCCTGGCACGCCTGGAGTTCATCATCACCAGCTACATAAAGATCCATCCTATGGCCTTGATCCACCCGGAAAGGGTGGAAGACGAAGCCGTCCAAAGGGAGATCGAAGAGCTGACTTTTGGATACGACGACAAGAAAAAATACTTCGTGGAGAAGCTGGCCCAGGGCGTGGGCACGATAGCTGCCGCCTTTTATCCCAGGCCGGTGGTCGTTCGCCTCAGCGACTTCAAGTCCAATGAATATGCCAGCCTCATGGGAGGTAGTTTCTTCGAATTGGAAGAGAATAATCCCATGCTGGGGTTCAGAGGAGCATCGCGCTACTATCATGAGCGGTACAAAGAAGGGTTTGCTCTGGAGTGTGCCGCCTTAAAGCAGGTTCGAGAGGCGATGGGCCTGGATAATGTGATCATCATGATCCCCTTTTGCCGCAGGGTGGAGGAAGCGCACAGAGTTTTGCAGGAGATGGAGAAGAACGGCCTGGTGAGAGGTGAGAGAGGTCTTCAGATTTATATCATGTGCGAGATCCCAAGCAACGTGATTTTGGTTGATGGGTTCTGTCGGCTGGTGGATGGGATGTCTATAGGCTCCAATGATCTAACGCAGCTCACTTTGGGAATCGACCGGGATTCGGAATTGCTGGCCAAGGATTTCGATGAAAGAGACGACGCGGTAAAGATGATGGTCGCTCTGGCTATAAAGGGAACCAAGAGGAATAAGAGGCACAGCGGGCTGTGTGGCCAGGCTCCAAGCGATTATCCGGAGTTTGCGGAGTTTCTCGTTGAGCAGGGGATAGATTCCATATCCATCAACCCTGATACTGTGATGAAGATTACGTTAGCTGTGCTCGCGAAAGAAAAGCAAAAAAGATGAGGTTCAGCTCGAAAGGTGAGACAGGTTCTCGTTAAAGGTTGTCGAAAACGGCTTGCAGGATCTGGCCTTATCCACCTTTTTCCTCAACTTTTGGGCCTGTCAGGCATAAAATAGCGAGCAAGGAAAAATGCTTCTCTTGTCCGAGCAAATCCTGATTCTTACGAGTGGATCTTAACACGATTCTTTGCCTCGCGGAACATATTTAAGAAATTATTTATCATAAAAGCCCTCAATTATTATCATCTCAGTTTTCTCGTAAGGGATCGGAGATGAAGTGGATGAAGAAGCTTAAATTGTTCTTGTTTTTGCTGCTGCTCTTATTGGCAACCAGCATATCTTGCTGCCTGGAAAAATCGCAGACGAGGGTAGTCGAAATCAAAAATTATTCGTATCAACCAAGCATAATCAACGTGTCTGTGGGAACTACCGTCACCTGGATTAATGAAGACCCTGTAGTGCACACTGTAACCGCCACAGACGGAGACTTCAACTCCGGAAACCTGGCCACAGGCGAAGAATTCAATCAGACCTTTTCGCAGCCGGGAACCTACCAGTACCAATGCCTGATACACGTCTCCATGGTTGGTGAGGTAGTAGTAACAGCGGACCAATCTGGAAACGCTTCCGCTAACGAAGACGCTCCCACTGTGGGGCTGAAGGTGTTAGCGGAGGGCTTTGTCGCGCCTATGGAATTCGTCAGCGCCCATGACGGTACGGGCCGAATGTTTGTTGTGGACCAGACCGGTCTGATCAAGATAATAACCTCCGACGGAAAACAGATCGAAGAGCCGTTTCTGGACATCAGGGATCGGATGGTGGATATATCGCCCGACTATGATGAGCGAGGGCTTCTGGGATTGGCTTTCCATCCCGATTTTGCTAAAAACGGTCGGATCTTCGTGTTTTACAGTGCTCCCCTGCGCACAGGGGCCCCGGATGGCTGGAGCTGCACCAACCACCTATCAGAGTTCACGGTCTCGAAAGAGAATCAAAACAAAGTGAATTTGAGCTCCGAAAGGGTATTGCTGGAAGTAGACAAGCCTCAGATGAACCATAACGGGGGCACCATCGCCTTCGGTCCGGACGGATGCCTGTACCTGCCACTGGGGGATGGGGGCGGTGCAAACGACGTTGGTGCAGGTCACGCTCCTGATGGCAACGGCCAGAACACTTCCACTCTGCTCGGCAAGATCCTTCGCATCAATGTAGACAGCGCAGCATACGGCATCCCAGCAGACAATCCCTTCGTCGGCAAGGCCGGCTTCCGGCCAGAGATCTGGGCATTTGGTTTCAGAAATCCCTGGAGAATCTCCTTTGACGATCTGGGCAGGCTCTTTGTCTCGGATGCCGGCCAGAACCTGTGGGAGGAGGTGGACATCGTGAACAAAGGCGGCAACTATGGCTGGAACATCCGGGAGGGAACGCATTGCTTCGACCCCAATAATCCCAATGAGTCTCCCGCCAGCTGCACTGATAAAGGAAGGCGGGGGGAGCCGCTCATAGGTCCGATCATCGAGTACGGTCACAATGGCCGCACCGTTGTTGTGGGCGGATACATCTACCGGGGCAAAGCTCTTCCCGAATTAAACGGCAGCTACGTCTTCGCAGACTGGTCCAGCGGCTTTGCAAGAGGTGATGGAACCCTGCTCATGGCCAGTCCTTCGCAGAGCGGTCTGTGGGAAGTAAAGGAGATCATGGTTGCAGGCAGCCCCAGTGAGCGGGCCAATGCCTACATCCGCTCTCTGGGCCAGGATGACGATGGAGAGCTCTACTTATTGACATCAGACAATGCGGGACCAAAGGGCGAGACCGGAAAGGTCTACAAGATTATTCCCTATGCAGGATAGCGCCCGCCGATTTAGCGGCCTGCTTTAAGGCCGCCTGCAAATTTATCGTTTATATTAGGATTAATTTCATGGCGAGAAAATTTAAAGGATGAGTGCAATATACATAAAACAAATTTCTTGAAAGGAGTTGATAGATTGAAAAGTTCGTACAAAAGATATCTGTCCGGCTCGGTATCGTTACTGCTCTTGATATTGGCATTGATTATTTTTCCAGCCAGTGCAGCCAACGGAGTGCCTCAGATCAGCATCACTGAGCCCAAAGACGGCTCGGAGATTGCCGCTGGCAATGTCACCGTCTCCGTGGAGGTCATGAACTTCGACCTTGTGAATAAGCTCGGTATGGCCAGTGTAGCAGGCGAAGGGCACGTTCATTACTTCATGGACGTCGCAGCGCCCACAGCCCAGGGAAAGCCAGCCATAACAAAACCTGGCACCTACGTGCCAACTGTGAACACTTCCTATACCTGGACAAACGTGGCTAAGGGAATGCACAACTTCTCAGTGGAGCTTGTGAACAACAATCACACGCCCTTGAGCACGCCCGTGGTGGCAGAGGTCAATGTTACGGCGAAAGATGAAAACCTGAAGACCATGAGCGTGGAAAATGTTACCGTTGGACTGATCGCCAAGAACATTGCCTTCAATACCAGTACCATCACAGTTCCGGCAGGGGCGCATGTCACTGTTAATTTCGACAACCAGGATGCTAGTGTGCCTCATAACTTTGCCGTTTATGAAGCTTCAGATGCAAAAACCTCGATCTTCGTGGGAGAAATCATCACCGGGCCCAAGATGATTGCTTACACCTTCGACGCTCCGACAACGCCTGGAACCTACTTCTTCAGGTGTGATGTCCATCCGACGACAATGACCGGTCAGTTCATTGTCAAATAAGGAGCATGACTCTGGAGGAGATCGCCCTTTTGAGAAGAGGGCGGTCCCCCCGCCAGTGCTAATTAGCCATCCGGTTTGATGATGCTGATTGGCGATGCTGACAGCACAATTGGAACATGAGATCTCCTTTGGATCTCACCTGCATATTTTTCACCAGGGTCCGCATCGAGCCTTTTTCGATAAACTATTTCAGCTAAGGGGAACTAACATAATGGGAATGTGGCCGGAAGAGCAAGCCAGCGGTCGGCTCAATGACGGATTCAGTGATGCGTTCTTCGGGGACTCAGTGATCATCAGGAAATTCAGACCCAGCGATCTGGAGGCTGCTCTGGAGATCGACAGAGAGGTCTTTGGGGGCTACGATCCTGCCATCTTTGCGGCCTTTTATGAATACCATCCCAGCAGCACTCTGATTGCGGAGGTGAGGGGATCGGTAGCAGGCTTCATCCTGGGATTCAAGCATACCCCCTTCGAGGGCAGAATCTTCTGGCTGGCCGTAGCGCCAGGCTATCAGAGCCGAGGCATCGGCATGAAGCTTCTGCTGGCGGCTCTCAAGATATTCAGGCAGATGGGAGCACTCAATGCCACGCTGGAGGTTAGAGTGAGCAACAAGAAGGCCCAGAGCCTTTATTCCAGCATGGGCTTCCACATGAACGGCGTTTTTCCAGGCTATTACTCCGACGGTGAGGCGGCCATCATCATGAAGCGTCGGCTTTAGATGGGCTGCGGGGCAAATTCCTTCAAAATTCGTTGGCAGGGATAGTCGCTATTCTATCCCTCGGGCAGTCAGCCTGAAGTCCGCTGTCTCGCCCTCCGGCAGAGACCGATGCTTCATCAACCTGGCCCGCCGCAGACCTTCGCCAATCTTCTGGAGGCATACTATCGCCTTGCACATGTGCTCAAGGGAGGTGCCGCCTAATGGTCGCAAGGCGTTATTCTCGATATCCGTGTAGACCTGATTGGTTATCACTACAGGTATCCTGTTTCTTCGCGCCAGCTCCTGGAGCTCGGAGAGCTGGACGGAGAGCGTCCTGCGCACGGGCCGGTTATCCTCCGACTCCAGCAGCATGCGATAGAGCGAGGTCGCTGAATCCAGAACCACCAACCCGAGATCACGCCCGGCGATTTTGGAGGCCTCGCGAATGGACACCGCCTGCTGCTCCAGGCTCATAGGCTCAAAGATCATGATCTTGCTCGCCACCTGCTCGGCACCAGGTCCGGCAATCTGCTTGAACCTCTCCGCGCTGAAGCCTTCCGTGTCTATGAAGATCACGCGAAAGCCGCGCGCCACTGCCTGCACAGCCAGCTGCAGGACGATATTGCTCTTGCCCGTGCCCGACTCTCCGTAGAGCTGAGTTATGATTCCGGATTCAAATCCCCCTCCCAGCAGTCGGTCCAGGCTCTGGCAGCCGGATGGCAAGCGGTCCATTATGGTCATGCGAGATCGAGATTGATTGTATTAGTAATCATATATGCGAATAGCTGTTGACTCTTTCCATGAGCCGGTCCATGGCCTCGCGTTCCCTTGGGCCGCCGCAGCGGTTGATGATCCTCTGCAGTTTTATCAGCTCCTCGTAGTAGGAATCAGTGCGGAGCGCCATGTACCTGGTCGCGGCCACGGCCGCTTCTATCACCAGGTTAGCTCCCCGGTTGCAGGCACGAAAGTCTCTTCTCAAAACCTCGCCCTTTACCAGCTCCACCTTGGCAATGATTATGTCCAGGGCAAAGGCCTCTGCCTTGAATAGCCCCCAGGCCTCGGCTCCTTTCAGCACAGGCAGGCCCTCACGGCGTATAAAGTAGTCAGGGGTGAGATCCTCCAGGGCAGTCTCTGCGAACAGCCAGGCATCGTGGGTGATGTTTGCCACGAACCATCCATTTGCGAGCACGTTGTCATAGGTGTGAGTGCCGGAGAATAGCCGAACGTATAAGCTGTCACCATCCCTGATGATGCCCAAGGGAGCGGCATTCATCCTGCCCTTGTCTTCCGTGGTCGCGATTACCTCATTAATTCCATCGAGGATGCCGAGCTTCTCCAGAGCCTCATTACCATAAAACATAATCAAAGCCTCAAACCCCTCAGAAGGGAGATAAATAAAGATGCCGCAATCAGGTCAGCCGTGGACCCTGGATTGACATCCTTGGCCAGCAGTTCCTCGTCCATCTGACGAGCCTTATCCAGGGTCGTATCGCGCAGCGCTTCACCAGCCAGAAAGGAGATCTTCCTGGCCATTTCTATCCCGAACTTGGCCTGGACCAGGCTGTCTGGTGTCTCTGCAAGTGCCTCCAGATAGGTCCTCACAATGCCTTCGTTCAAGCCGCATTTCCTAGTCAGCTCCGCCAACCTTCCCGCCAGAAGGAAGGATCTTTCGTAGTTCGTGGACCATTCGCTGGCAACCAGATCGTGCTCCTGCGAGAGAAACATGAGGCCCTGCAGGGTTTTGCCCTCCTGGCGAAGCTGCTTTGCAAAATCCGGATCTTTAAGGCTGAGTTCTGCTACATCCGCAACTCTGACACCAGCTAGCCTGAAAGATTCGTAAAAGTCGATGGCATCCTGGATGGTAGTTCCAGCTAAAACCTTCGCCAGCTCCCCTCTCAGATCGCCCTGCCTGCTGGCTGCCGTGGCCAGTGGGATCATGAGCACCAGGGAGCCAAAATGGGTATTGCTGTTAATATTCCAGCTCTTCCAGGCCCGCACACCTTCCAGTATCAGAGTGCCGATGCTTCCCTGGCCAGATGCGGCTCTCCTGAAGACGGGATAGACGGAGACGGCGCTGACCAGGAAATGATTGAAGCCTATATCCAAAAAGTCGTGGCAGCGATCGACGTTTCCCGGTTTGGGACTGGAGGAAAGCTCGAAGAGCATGGCCAGCTCTGCACACTGGGCCACGCGATCAGGGCTCATCATTTCAGGACGATTTTTTCAGCAGGTCTTCAGCCAGCTTCTTCTTATATTCCATGTATTCCTTCCCGGATAGCCCGATCTTGGCCAAAGCTGCATCCCGCAGATAGCAGAGCTTGGTGATCTTGCAGCACCACACCAGGCTACCAAAGCAGGTTCCATCGCCCTTCTCCAGTGGAGTGCCCTTGGCCAGTCGGAGCTTCTTTTCCACGAACTCCTCTGGCGTCATCCCCGCCTTCTTCAGAGCAGCCAACACGGCGCAGTGCTTGACCGGAGGGCAGCAATATGCCAGGCCCCGCAGGTCTCCTCCGGCGCAGATGTGCTTGGGTGCATTGCACCAGCCGCTCAAGGAATCGTACTCTTTCATAGCTCCGAAGAGCCATTCTGCAAATTCGGGATCTGCCCCGCGCAGAGAGACGATTTCCGCTCCCATGGCCAGCAGATCCTTGGCATCATCGAACTCGCCGACATCTGCCAGAGCCATAATCACAGGACCGCGACTGTCGGCAGCCTTCTTCACAATTCTTGGACCAGCCCCGTTCAGCCCTCGCAGATCAAGATGAATCATATCCAGATCGGTCTCGTTAAGCTTCCGCAAAAGACCGTCCGAGAGATCCTCCGGTCGGATCCTCAGGGAGAGGGTAACTCCACAGCGCTTCAGACGCGGTATCAACTGCAAAAGCCTCGTCTGCTCGCGGATTTTGGACAGCTTAAGATCGAGAAGGCACAGGTTCCGGCTCGCGAGCCTTGCCGCTTCCAGGAGAAGCTCATCCTGCGAGCAGGTAGCGGAAACCCCCACAGCACACTTTTTTCCCAGACGGTTCAGATCGGCCAGGCAGGCCTCCATCTCAGCCAGGGGAACCTCGTCCAGATCGAAGCCATCCAGCAAAAACAAGCCGGCTGTTTTGTTGGGGGCCGAACTGTCATGAGATGAAATGATGGCAATGGGATTATCAATATGGAGATATCCGACTTCAAGCATCGGACGGGAAAAAGTTCCTTGAAGATATCAGGCTTTCGCTACCAAAAATCGAATAGCATTCGACTGATTATATTGATGACCGCACTATAGCTTGTCTCTGCCCATTCTTTATATCTGAGAATGTCCAAGAGTTTTGCGGTGATATGATGGTGACTTTCAAAGTAGATGCGCAAGCCTTGATCCAGGGATCGGAGCAGCAGGAGAAGTATCCCATTGTGGCCAAGGTTAAGGGAACAGGAAAAGATGGAGGCTTGAATATCCAAGTCTCAGGTGAAGGAGCAGGCCCCATCTCCGCCAGGATATCCGGCGACTCCCAGAACCCCATCACCATCTCGCCCGTTTCCGTAGCACCCATCACCGTGATTCCCGACTTGAAATCAGCAGCAGAAACCCTTGATATAGTTAGCATCGTCGGTGCTCTGACGAAAATATCCCAGGGAGTGAAGGTGGAGGTGGCCAACTCCGGGGCACCCCTGTCTATAGCCCTAGGAAAGATTCCAGTTGATCTGACTATAGCCGTGTCATCCCCTGCCCAGGAGACGGTCTTCAGAGTGGAGATCAAAGGCACTGTGGGAGAATAATAATATAATTAAAAATATGATAATAAGCGCTGACATTTTCGGGTGGTATCAATAGTTCCCCATTGGCTGATGACGCTTATCGTGGCAGCCCTGCCCATATCAGAGGTCAGGGGCGCCATACCTCTAGCGGTGGGGGTCTACGGCTTCTCGCCCCTGGAAGCTTACCTGATCTCCGTCCTGGGAAACCTTTTGCCCATAGCGCCTCTGCTTCTCTTCCTGGGGCCCGTATCCGACTTTTTGCGGCGCTTTTCCCTAGGGGATAGGTTCTTCACCTGGCTCTTCTCCCGCACTCGCAGAAAGTACATCCAAGACCATGAGAACTTCGGCCTAACGGCGCTGGCCATCTTTGTGGCCGTACCCCTGCCCATGACCGGAGCCTGGACTGGCTGTGCCATCGCCTTCCTCCTGGGATTCCGCTTTTGGCCAGCGTTTGCAGCCATTGCCGCAGGCGTTCTCATCGCCGGAGTCGTTGTGACTGCTGCAGTTGTGGGAGTTCAAGTTGCATTGCTTTGATTTTAGAAAGCCCTGTCAGTTGATCAAGACGCACCTAATGCTACGTTGATATGGCGTCAAAAACGCATGCCAGAGGGAATCTGGCAAAGAGGGCCCTTTTGTCCTTCAATCATCCCTATAGATCGGCTTCTCCGGCACCAGGTAGATCGTCCAGAAGACCAGGAGAGTTACTATCGCCTTGACGATAATGTTGGTCCAGAACATCTGCAGCAAAGCGTCCATCCCCACTATCCCAGTGAACGCGATCAAAGGAAATAGCACGCTGTCCACGGGAATGGAAACGGCATTGGAGGCGAAGACCCGCGTCCATTGCGGCCATCTCGCGCCTAGTCCTTTGGTCCAGAGGTGGTAGACCTGAGTGTCGATCAGCTCTGCAATAAGGGCCGTGAGAACGGAGCCTAAGACAATTCTCATCTGCAGGGAAAATATCGACTGCCATCCCATGCCCGAGGTGTCCAGGATGCCGAAGAGAAACGTCCAGGCTGCCTGACCTCCGTTATTCGCCCAATCGGCTTGGGCAGGCAGCAGCACCACCAGCTGAAAATAGAGCGCTGCGATGAGATTGATGAAGGCAGCCAGCCAGATGGTGGTGACGGCTGCATTGTGGCCCAGCTGTTTATGGATCAGGTCCCGCCAGGTGAAGGTCAAAGCGTAGATGAAACCGGCGTCCATGACCAGGTTGCCGAAGTAGGTGACTTTGGTAGCGGCGATGTTTCCGGCCAACGAGAAGAACAGATAAAGGCCGCATAGTATTATGGTGGCCTGAGTCTTGTCGATCCTGAATTTGCCCTCTGTGAATTTCCTTATGCGGGATTTTTCTGCATCGATTTTCGGAGCTAAATCTTTCCCAGCCATCTATCTTTGAGTTCCATTAAAGTCCCTGTTCTTATGCTTTCCCTGATCTTCTCCATGAGCCCGAGCATGAAATGAAGATTATGCAGTGATGCCAGCCGAAAGTAGGAGAGCTCTCCTGAGACATAAAGATGCCTCAGATAGGCACGCGAATAGCTGCGGCAGGTCGGGCAGAGACAAATGGGGTCTATGGGGCGATCATCATTTTTGAATTTGGCAGACTTTATATTTATTCGGAACTTATTTTCCAGGGCACCGCCGGAAAGGGGAGAGATGAAGAGGCTCCCTCTGCGGGCGATTCTGGTGGGCGAGACGCAGTCGAAGGTATCGATCCCCCGATCCACGCAGTGGAAGATGTCGTCGATCTCACCGATGCCCAGAAGATGGCGCGGCCGATCATCCAGCCGGGGCACCACCCAATCCAGAACCTGATGCATATCCCGCTTGCAATTCCCCAAAGATCCGCCGATGGCAATTCCGTCAAAGAGCGAGCTGGAGATGAAACACGTGCTCTCTTCCCTCAGATCCTCGAACCACCCACCCTGGATGATGCCATAGAGGGCCTGACTTTTGTCGTGGTATCGTATGGACTGCATCGCCCAATCATGAGTTCGCAACATGGCCTTCTTCGTGTAATCATAGTCTGAAAGAGGTGACGTGCATTCATCAAAGGCCATGATGATGTCGGAGCCGAGGTTCGACTGGATCATCATCGAGGTTTTGGCGTCCAAAAAATGCCAGGCTCCATCGGCCATGGACTTGAAAGAGATGCCATCGTCGTTTATCCTGGTGAGGTTCTCCTTTCTCGGCTCATTATTTTTTTTATTGCCGTTTTCTCTTGAACCCTCTCCCGGGCCCCCGTTTCTGATGTTCTCCCCTCCTTTCCTGATCATCCACAGGCAAGCCATTTCATCGTCTTCGCGGCTGGCTGCATTCTCCTGCGGGAAGATGTTGCCGATCTTGCTGATATTGTGCTCCCTTCCAAAGCCCAAAGAAAAAGCCTGGAAGCCGCCCGAGTCTGAGAACAGCGGTCCGGAAAAGCTCATGAACCTGTGCAGGCCGCCGAGCCCTTTTATGAGCTCATCGCCCGGCTTGAGATGAAGGTGATAGGTATTGGCCAGGGCACACTGAACGCCTAAATTTACCAGGTCGTCAGAGCCAAGGGCACGCACACTGGCTGAGGTGGCCACTGGCACGAAATAGGGGGTCTCGATATCGCCATGCCTGGTCCTTATCAGTCCGAGCCTGGCGCGAGTCTCCTTATCCTGCTTTAAGACTTCAAAAGATAATGCGCTCATCGTATATTATCCGTTGATTCTACATCAAACCTGCATCCATCAGTCATCTTGCGGATTGGCAATGGGAAGTTCGTTTTGGCTTTTCGCCCTTTCAGATGTCCTAAGTTGTTTATGGACTTTGTCCCTCTGGACCCTGCGGCAGCCTGGCTCAAAGCTCAATAGATCTTTATACATGGACACTCTTTTGCCAGCCTGGCAAACCTTATTATCAGGACTGATAAGATAATGATGGTGATTTCTACGTCAGAAAGCTGCAAATTAGTGCTCTTATTCCTTGCCATCTCCATCCTGTCTACGTCTGCTCTGGCCGAAGGCTCGGATAAGTATAGCGTGGACGTCTCTACCAATAAGTTCCTTGGCGAGTATCTCGTGAATCAGAGCGGCTTTACGCTTTACTACTTCTCCGATGATTCCAAAGGAGAAGGAGCCAGTACCTGCTATGACGATTGTGCCGCCACATGGCCACCCTTCTATACGGGAGAGTTGACCCTGCCAGACAATCTCAGATCCGTTGACTTTGATAGTATAACCAGAACCGATGGATCAAAGCAGACGACTTTCAGAGGCTGGCCGCTTTATCTTTACAGCAGGGACTTCGCAGCAGGCGACGTCTTCGGTAACGGCCAGAAAGGCTTATGGCATGTTGTCAATCCGGCAGATCTGCCTCAGCGGTTCTAAAATCCTACACAAAAAAAGAAAGGACCGTGAGGACACAGTGCCCTGCCTCACTGCCATCCTTTGACAATCATTTTTTCAGTGAGCCGATGGTCATTCCCTGCATAGCTGCATAGGGAAATATATCGAAATCCCTCGGAAACTTAAAACGCCTGTTACCCAGCTCCCGGTCTGCGGCCTGCAAAGCGATGCTATCATTTCCTGCCGCCTTGACCTTTTTTAGGACACTATCAGAGGATTCCTCCTCTTCGACCTGCTCGTCCACGTACCATTGCAGAAAGTCTCTGGTGGCCTCATCCTTTTCCATTACGGCTACCTCTGCCAGGGCATGAATGAGCCCTGTTACAGCACGCTCGTGGTTCCAGACGTGCTGGAATACGGCTGCGGACGAGGCCCAGGAGAATTGCGGTGCTTCTATGGCCAGCATCTTGGCTCTGCCGCCAGCGCTTGCCACGTAGTCGTGCATTTTCATGGCATGCACCAGCTCCTCACCGGCCTGGATCCTCATCCAGCTGGCAAAACCCGACATCCCTGTGGACTGAAAATAGTACGACATGGAGAGATAAAGATAGGAGGAGTACAATTCCCTGTTCGCCTGCACATTGAGAGCTTCATTCATCTTTTCGCTGAACATGGTATCACTCCAGATACTCATTTCATACAACCATACTGCTCTTGTTCTCACGCATTTGCATTCACGATGCTTTTTCCGCCATCGGCTTTGCCGCTATTCTAGGTCGTCTTCTCGAATTGATCCTTGCCTGCGCCGCATTCAGGACAGATCCAATCATCGGGCAGATTCTCGAAAGCGGTTCCAGGATTTACCCCTTGAGTTGGGTCCCCCGTTGCTGGATCGTAGACATAACCGCAGACTTTGCAGACATACTTATCCATTGACGCTCACCACTTTGCTCTTCCACTCCAATCTAAATGAAATTTTCCAGTATCTCGCTTATTTTGGCATCTCTGTCCACAGCCTTTTGCTCATACCCTGGGAAGACCTGATCGAACCGGGGCAGGTCCACCTGATAGAACTTTCCCAGGGGAATGGGCGTCTCGCCCCCGTCGTAGTTCCAGGAGCGAATGGTCTTCATGGCGTCCTCAAAGCTGCCGGTATCATTGCCTTTCACTTCATACGTCCGCTTATTGTACGTCTCATATAGGTTGAAGTAGGAGACGCAGACCTGAAGAACATCCACGAAGGAAAAGCCCTTGTGCAGTATGGCCTCCCGGAAGAGCTTCTGCAACAGGTCAAGCCCGTGTGTGTATCCTCGGGCGATGTAAGTTGCTCCACTCACCAGCATCAGCTCCAGAGGATTCATGGGAAGCTCGGCGCTTCCTCGCGGTGTGGACTTGCCCTTGAAGCCTTGGGGGGAGGTGGGCGTATACTGGCCGGTGGTCAGGCCGTAGACTCGATTATCATGCAGGATCAGAGTCAGATCGATGTTCCTCTTGGCTGCGAAGACGAGGTGATCGAGACCTTCCGCCAGGCTATCTCCATCGCCCGAGAAGCAGATCACCTTCAGATCGGGGTTGGCAAGCTTAATGGCAGTGGCCACGGGCAGCGTCCTGCCGTGAATGGAATAGAAGCTGTTGACATTCATGTAATCCACGATCTTGGCATGGCAGCCAATTCCCGCGACCAGGACCACGTTCTCAATGGGGATGCCTTCGCCATCCATCTCTGCCAGCACCGTTCTAATGGCGCTGAGAATGGAGAAATTGCCGCAGCCCGGACACCAGGTGTTCTTGGCATAGGTTGCGAGGTCTTTTGGATTCATGCCAGAACCCTCCCGACCTCTGCTTCCAGATCGTTCAAGGAAAACGGCCTGCCGTCGTACTTCAGAATTCGATCCTGGATCTTGAAGCCAAAGAATCCTGCCAAGCGCGCCAGCTGCGCAGTGGAGTTGCACTCCACGGCGATAACTTTCTCCACTCCTTCCAGTGCTTTCTTCAGCTTCTTCACAGGGAATGGGGAGAGCACAAGCACCTGAACCGTCTTAAGCCCGAGTTTCTCTGCAGTCTCACAACAGACCCCCTTGTTCGAGCCCCAGAAGAGCAGAGCCGTCTTGCCCTGCCCGGATACCTTCACAGTCTCGTATTCCTCCAGATCTTTGGCCATGGAGCTTTCTTTCAAAAGCCGCTTGTCGTTCATATCCTTGGTTATCTTCGGCTCCTCGGCGGTTATGCCGTATTCATCGTGGGCATAGCTGTCAGCTTTTATCACCTGGCCTTTTTTAGGAGGAAAGGCCAGAGGCGAGACCCCCGTGTCCGTGTACTGATATCTGTTGTACTTTCCCTGCCCCTTCCAGAGAAGGGAGGATTCCTCCCGTGGATCACCCGCTGCAGCCATATCGAAGCTGTACTGGCCTTCACTGACGCTTTTATCCGAGAGGATAAAGGCTGGAACCTGATACTTCCAGGCCATATTCAGAGCAACTCCTGCCCAGTAGTAAGCATCCTCGGCATCACCAGGAGAGACCACGAACCTGGGGAACTCACCCTGACCGGCATTGAGAATGAAGTGGAGATCCCCCTGAGCGGTGTAAGTCGGCAAACCGGTAGAAGGCCCCGTTCTCTGTCCCATCAGGATCACCACAGGCATCTCAGCCATCCCCGCCAAGCTCAGGCCTTCCGTCATGAGGCAGAAGCCTCCTCCGGAGGTGCCTACTGCAGCCTTGATGCCAGCATAGGCGAAGCCCTGGGCCATGAGCATGACTGCAATCTCATTCTCCGGATGAACTACCTTGAGGCCGAAATCCGGCGCAGAGCGGGCCATGAAGTCCAGCAAGCTGGAAGAAGGCGTCATGGGATAGGCCACGTAGGCTCCAAGGCCTGCCTTGATCAGGCCCAAGCCAATGGCCTGGTTGCCGGTCATGATGGGAAGAGCGCTCATATCCAACTTATTCACCCGGCAGAACTCCACGGCTGAGTCGTAGCCACGCCGGGCAACCTGCAGGTTTTGCTCCAGCTTCTTGGGAATGTGCTTTCGGAGAACATCCTCTAGGATTGCCCACTCGATCCCCACCACCTTGCAAAACCCGCCTAAGATGCAGGTATTGCGCATGATGGGAAGGGCACCCTCTTCTTTCAGGATCTGGGAGACAGGAAGCCCGCAGCCCTTCTGCTTTTGACCCTCGGCTTTGACCTTGTCCATGTCATAGATCACAAAGGAGCTGTCCTTAAGCCTGCCTTTGTGCTTCTCCAGTGTCTCCTGGTTCAGTGCGATGAGGACGTCAACTTGATCAATGTGGGTCCCGATTTTGTGGCTGGATGCCCTGACCAGGGAAAAGTTGTGGCCTCCTCTGATGAGTGACGGATAATCGTAGTACATGTAAATATGATAGCCGAGGCGGCTGAAGAGGCGGCCTACGGTTACTCCTGCCTCATTTATGCCATCACCAGCTATTCCGCCGATAAGAGTAGAAAAATTTTCCATCTTCATTCTCCGACAGATATTATGCCGATTTCTGCTGCCATGCACCAGATGAATCAAACCTGGCATGGGATACGGATATCTTCAATATATATTCCTGGATCATCAGTTATAAAAACTTCGGGACGCAATTTCAGAGAGGACAGAATTCATCTTGGGAAATAAGAAACCTCTTGCCCGTACTATTGAGTATAAATGCGATTATTGCTTATGAAGACCTTTTACTATAATGAATCACGTGTAACTCCTCAGGATATTTT
>CAZPUO010000015.1:0-20228 GCA_964589745.1 uncultured Methanotrichaceae archaeon | reverse complement strand
CCCAGATCCAGGTTACGGGCATCAGCGATCCCTTCGGTGCCAGCCAGACCATCCTCCTTCATAAAGACGAGCTGACCCGAATGGCCAACGATAAAGATCCCATGCTGGTCAGGTACGGAGGCGGGGTCAAGGAGATAGAGGTCCATATCATCGACTCCAGGCTAGGGCCCATGGTGGTGGTGCACCTCGTTGTCGACTGCCGCGACGCCATGGGTGCCAACGCCGTCAACACCATGGCCGAAGCGCTGGCTCCTCGCATTGAAGAGATCACGGGAGGTCGAGTCTACCTGAGGATCATCTCCAACTTGGCGGATAAACGATTGGCCAGGGCGAAGGCGGTCTTCAAGGCCGAGGACATCGGCGGCCATGAGGTCGTGGATGGCATCATCCAGGCCGCAGCGCTCGCGGAAGTCGATCCCTATCGAGCTGCGACCCACAACAAGGGCATCATGAATGGCATCACCGCAGTGGTGCTGGCGACGGGAAACGACACCAGGGCCGTGGAGGCAGGTGCCCATGCCTATGCCTCGATTCAGGGACGCTACAGATCGCTGACCAGGTATGAAAAGAACAAGGATGGCAATCTGGTGGGCACTATCGAGCTGCCTGTGGCCGTGGGCCTGGTGGGCGGCGCGACGCGCGTTCATCCCGTGGCCAAATCGGCGGTGAAGATCCTGGGCGTGAAGAGCGCAGACGAACTCTCCCGAATCATCGCGGCCGTGGGGCTCTGCCAGAACTTCGCAGCACTTCGCGCCCTGGTCTCGGAGGGCATCCAAAGGGGACATATGTCCTTGCATGCCAAGAACGTGGCTGCCCAGGCCGGAGCGAAGTGCGACCTGATCGAGATCATCGCTGCCAGAATGGCTGCCGAGCGCAGGATAAGCGTGGATAGAGCTGTAGAGCTGATGAAAGAGCTGGAAGAGAAAGGGCAGGGGACGACTTGAAGATAGGAGTCTTAGGTCCTGAGGGGACCTACTCGGAGAAAGCTGCTCTCTGCTGGTCGAAAGGCACACCAGATGCAACACTAGTCTACTTCCCCGACTTCGAAGAGGTTCTGACGGCTGTGGAAGCAGGGAAACTCGATGCCGGAGTCGTTCCAGTGGAGAATAGCCTGGAAGGGGCCGTTCCCCAGGTCATGGATTCTCTCCGCAAGCTACAGGTCGTGATCACTGGGGAGGTAAACCTGCGAATCAGGCACTGCCTCGTCGGTCGCGGCAATGGCGAAATCAAGATCGTGCTTTCTCATCCCCAGGCGCTGGCTCAATGCCGGCAGTACCTACGAGAGCACTATCCCGAAGCGGAGGTCAGAACTACTGGCTCCACCAGCCATGCTGCAAAGCTAGCTCAGGAGTTCCCGGAGATGGCGGCCATAGCCGAAGCGGGCACGGCAGAGAAGTACGGACTTTCGGTTCTCGCCAGGGACATTCAGGATGTGGGGAATAACGTAACCCGCTTCATCGTGGCCGGAACGAGGATACCGGAGGCCACGGGTCGTGATAAGACCTCTCTGGTCATTTATCTGCAGCGGGACCGGCCGGGAGCGCTCTTCTCCATCCTGAGGGAGTTCGCCTCTCGCAAAATAAACTTGACCAGGATCGAGTCGCGCCCCAGCCGCCGCGGGATTGGCGATTACTACTTCTACATCGATCTGGAGGGACATGTGAGCGATGAGAAGGTCAGACAAGCATTGGCAGGAATCGAAGCGGAGGCAGCCATGGTCAAAGTGCTTGGGTCCTATCCCAGGGCCTAAGAAAGCCAAGACTCGAACTGACTTTCCCTGATGGCCGGTAATCAGGGCATCCCCTCCGCTCCTTTTCTCTTATTTAACTCATGGGATTGCGCGGAACAATATCGCTGACTAGCGTCGGGAGAGTACGTGCCACGACTTCGGTCGATGGCAGCCTCGAAAAAGTCGAGGCATAGTCGGAACAGCGTTAGTACCCGCCCTTCCGGCTTCGTCGGAAGAATCCAGACGAGAGTCCGGATACCGCGAGAGGAGTTCACTCTCTTCAGCCGGCCATAGCGTTTATCTGCCTTCCTATCCTTAGCCTTCTGTTTTAAATAAGACCTGTCACCATGAGAAGCCTTGAGAGGGCGCAGGATGGATTCTTTTGGTGACAAGTTTCCTTACATTCCGGAAAGGATATTTCGTCTCGGGGAGCTGGCGTGCAATCTCTGGTGGAGCTGGCACCCTGAGTCCAGAGCTCTTTTTTATAAGCTCGCCGGAAATGGAACTGAGTTCAAGGCACAGAACCAGTTAGGCTGCTCTCCGAACTGGACCGATCCATGCTGGATGCCGCAGCCAAAGACTCACGATTTTTGAGACGGTATGATGCGGTCATGGCCAGGTTCGATGCCGAGGTGAACGCCTACCAGAGCTGGTTCAACTCCAAAGTCCCCAATCCTGGAATGTACCCCATAGCCTATTTCTCAGCAGAATATGGCCTGCACCATTCCCTGCCATTCTACGCTGGAGGCCTAGGCTTTTTGGCGGGAGATTTCCTCAAGGAGGCAAGCGATCTGGGTGTTCCCGTGATTGGACTTGGATTCATGTATCCAGAAGGATACTTGCACCAGAAAGTCTCGTCTGATGGCTGGCAGATGAACCAGAGCGAGACTTTAGATCGGGTCCAGGCCCCCATCTGCCGTGTCAAGGATACGGACGGGCAGCCCCTGACGATCAAGGTGCCCATCATCGAGCTGCCCCTCTACTTTGAGGTCTGGAAGGCTCAGATAGGCCGGGTTCCCCTTTACCTCATCGATACGGACATCGAGGCCAACGATCCGTGGAACCGGGGCATGTCGTCGCGTCTTTACATCGGCGATCCGGAGCAGCGTCTAATTCAGGAGATCGTTTTGGGGATAGGCGGAACACAGCTTCTAAGTGCCTTGGGCATACGTCATTCCATCCTTCATCTGAACGAAGGCCATTCCGCCTTCGCTGTCCTGGAGAGGATCCGGGAAAAGGTCGAAAAGGGTTTGAGCTACAGGGATGCGGCCGATCAGGTCCGGGCCACTGCCATCTTTACTACTCACACGCCCGTTTCCTCCGGCCACGATGTATTTCCCTTCGCTCTCATGGACAAGTATTTCGGCTCTTATATTCCCCTGTTGGAGATGGACCGGGATCTGTTCCACAGCCTGGACGTGGATCCTCGCGATCCCGCTGCCGGGTTCAACATGACCGCTTTCGCTCTGAGGATGGCAGCCCACTGCAATGCAGTGAGCAAGAAGCACGGAGAGGTAACCAGGCAGATGTGGCAACACCTCTGATCTGCACTTCCCGAGGGCCATGCGCCTATAGGCTACATTACCAATGGTATCCACGTTCCTACCTGGATAGATTCACATATGACTTCGCTCTTCAATAGATATCTTGGTCCGAACTGGCTGGCCGATCACGATAATCCGTCCATATGGCAGCTAGTGGATGAAATTCCCGATGAGGAGCTGTGGAGAACTCATCGGCTGCTGAAGATGATAATGATAGCAGCGATGCAGGATAGGGCTCGTGAGCGGTGGAAAGAGCACGCCAGTCCCGATATCATCATGGCCTCAGGGATCATGTTCGATCCCAACACTCTGACTATCGGCTTCGCGCGCAGGTTTGCATCCTACAAGAGGGCCAACCTGATTCTGCACGATCTGGACAGGCTGAAAGGAATTCACAACCATTCCAGGCATCCGGTGCAGATCGTATTCGCTGGAAAAGCGCATCCTGCCGATAACTCAGGAAAGCAGCTCATCCAGCAGGTCTTCAATGCAGCCAAAGATCCGGCCTTAGGGGGCAGGATTGCCTTCATCGAGGATTACGATGAGGGGGTGGCGCAGTACCTGGTTCACGGGGTAGATGTCTGGCTCAACAATCCTCAGCCGCCCTTCGAGGCCTCGGGAACCAGCGGCATGAAGGCTGGGATAAACGGAGTGCCTCATTTCAGCGTCCTGGACGGCTGGTGGATCGAGGGGTTCAACGGGGCTAACGGCTGGGCCTTCAACGGTTCTGGAAATGGCACGGAGGCGACGGATTCGGAAGAACTTTATGCCATCCTTGAGGAACGAATAGTGCCTGCCTATTACGATAAAGATGAATCCGGAGTATCGCGGAGCTGGGTCGAAATCATGAAGGAATCGATAAAGAGTACGGCTCCCAGGTTCAGCTCTCGCAGGATGGTCAAGGAGTACGCTCTTGGTTTCTATCAGGATGCATTGAAATACGCCAACGAGATAGTGCCTTAGATCATCGTTATTTTTTGAACATACTGCTTTAGCCTGAGCCAACCAATCCTCACTTCCTTAGAGGAATTGTCACCCCTGCAGCCCTAAGCTTTTCTTCTCGGGCCTGCTGAGCTTCAGCCAACGGCCTCAGAGCCGCTAAAACGTCTTGCTCTCTCCCAACCCAGAACAACGCCACGAAATACTTCGAGTCAGATCCTGAAAAGGGGCATTACGCAAAGATTTATAAGGATTTGACTTCAATTTGCTTTTGTACGGCGTTCACAATATGAGGTGGATGAAGATGATGAGAGAAATCATATCAGTAATGGTATTGCTTGCGCTCTGCATTCCTGCGATGGCAGTAGACATGCCCAACATGGTTGGCAACTGGACCGGATCTTATGAAGGTGCGGCTTTTCGCAATATCACCAGCCTAAACCCTGATGGTGATTTTAGCTTTTTTGAGACAGGAACGACGACATGGACTTTCATCATCGAGAATCAGAAAGGTGCAGGCTTCGTGGGCAAAAAGTTCAGCTCGACGAATCCACTGCTACAGAGTGTGGTAGGGATTATAGGCTTTGATAACAAGACCGTATCAATGGTAGATGAAGAGGCGTATTATTGGGGCGAAATGGTCTCCCCCACCCAGATGGAGCTATACCATCAGGAAACTGGCATCGGCAAAATGGGAGCAATAAGGAGCGTACTTACAAAAGAGTAACTGATCCTACAGTCAAGGGGCCGGAAGAATCCTAGATCCTGGGATTCTTCCGGAGAACCTAACCTTTGTTATACAATTCCTCAACTTCAGGCCATATATTCCTAATCCTAAGAACCATTCATCGTTTACGTTCACTACATATATCGGTTTTAGCTTAGAGGTCATATTCTGTGCGGGATCAGGGACAATACCGTAAACGAACCCATCACCTCGCTTTGCTACATCGAAAAACTCTTGGATCACACATGCGCCGTTGGGATCTTGGTCGTCAGCGTGGTTGATGCCAACCCCCAGGACTAAATGGCGCAGCCAGGCCATTTCCCTGGAAGTCATCGGTGAAGAAATGCTGGCTTCCTCTAAAAATTCTCCATTTCAGTCTCGATTGGATGAACCAAATATCAAAGATCAAGCTGTGCCATTTTATTACAAGCAGACCAAGTTAAAGCCCTAAGGCCTGCATTGCAGGACAATTTTGAGATTACAGGCTGAATTTACTTGGATAGATTGATGCATACAAACAAAAAAAGAGTTAAATGATGAAAATTAATCTTATTTCATCCGATGGTAGGTTGTGATGTAGGCGCCGGCCTTCTCTCCAGCTCCATCTTCGATGTATACCGCTTCGATGGTATCATTTGAGAGAATTGTACCTATATCATATCCCCGATCATATTCAGCAATGTAGAGCGTCTTGTTATCCATCCCAATTGCGCCCGAGAAGCCCTCTGTCTCCTGCATTAAGCCAGTTTGTGGTAAGCTAAAATTTATACTAAAATTGCCGGTAAAGACCTGCCCCTTTTGCTCGGAAATTATCATCATTAAATTTCCTGTTTTATTCACATCCATATAACCCGCATTCTCATTGTATCCTTCAAAAGAACCACTCCAATTCCCTACGAGATAGGGGATTTGGGCTACTGAAATCCCTATGGTACCCACTAGCAGAACCGCTATAACAAATGTCTGTTTTGCATCCATAATAAAACCACCTTTTTGATTACCATAATAGAACTTTCATAAAAAGTTTTGCATTTCTAATTCCGCCTTAGAAGATCTCACCACTGGCCGCTTGCGGCAGCCCTGCGAAGCGTGATCCTGCTTAACCGGGTCCTGTAGACCAGATGCGCTGCCAAACCGTGCAGGCTTAGCAAGGAAAGAACTGCTAGCAATAAGCCCATGACCTTGTTGGAGGCAAAAAAGTTATCAGCGGGTCCTAGGCCGGACAGCTTTGCATGGGATCCCTATTGTTATGTCAGCTGAGTGAGATTATATGTCAGTTCGGAGACCACTCCTGCATTGTCCTTCACAGTTACTGTGCCAGATCTATCGTTCAGAGTGAGTCCTGCCGTCCCAATATAAAGGTTGTCTTGGCCGGGCTCACTTAATTTAGCATTTGGATCAAAAATCACGTTGACTTCTTCACCAGGGCCAAGGTCATGTGTTGGCAATTTAATCCAAATTCCGCGATCTATGGATACCCGGTAGTCTGCAAGATTAACCTTAGCAGTTCCGGGGTTGGTTAGCCCAAAATGCTCGTTGTCGCCCAAAGGCATGACTTCATTAATAACCAGCGGTGGGGGCACCTTACCTGTCGTTGGCTCCGTCGGCACATATTTTGCCGTTGTTGTCGCTGGAGCAGCTTCTTGTCCTATTGATAAACCTGCTATACATACGATGGCGACTATAACTGTTAGCGCCACCATTCCTCGCAAGGTTAACTTTCTCATTATATTCCTCACTGAAAATCCTAATCATCAATAGTGATATATTAATTTTTTTGCGATCTTTGCCGTGTAGAATAACTCTAGGAATCTAATAGCAATGAGCCAATTCATTAAAATTAATTCTCAATATCTGTAGGCCGCTACGACTTAAATTATTCAGAACAAATCTGACGCTAATATCCTGGACCCTGCACATTTTTTTGTTCAAGTAATTTGCGGGAATGGCTTGCTCGCAAGAAGAGATTCACGAAAGCACGAAACCTTGGGAAGGGTATTCTCATTCCTCCCAGTGCCTACACTTGCGGGCCGCCCGACTCTTCAGCCGTCCCGGGAAGCACAATCCAGCGTATAACGCGATGGCGGAAGAGCAGTTCTACTGGAATGGCGACTACAGAAATGTCGGTGATATCATAATAGAGTCAATGCTTAGCAAGGGGCAAAGGTTCTAGGGCATGGCCTGGTACAAGAGGTGGAGCGACTAGGGGTACAAATGAGGAAGCACTGGGGGGAAAGCCGGGGCCTGCTTCGGTGGGCCCCGGAGGTCGTCAATACCGAAGAGGACTAGTGGCTCCGGGTGGGGATACGAGCCCCTCATTTGCACCTAAATCCGCATCCTTTCCCCTCTCCACAGAGTTGCAGTAGGCCAGGCTTGCGGGCATGCGGGGGCTCACCCCCGGCCCATATCGGACAAAGTCTGGCCTTGCCGCAACTACAATCTTTTAGCCAGCCACTCGTGCAACAGCAATTTCCTCTGTTACGGTTAGAGCTTTTGACCATCCAGAGGATACGCCTTCGCTATCTGTAGCCATCGCCTTAACTCTGTATATTCCAGGCTTGGACCAGCGATGAGATGCATATGCACGCTCTCCCGAATCTATTAAACCGGTTTTCGAGGTAGTGCCATCTCCCCAGTCAAAGGTATATTTGATTTGGTCTCCATCAGGGTCTGTTGCTGATGTAGAGTAGGTATAGACTTTCCTTATGTGGCCTGACCTTGGCCCTGAAGGCCTGTCCGGCGTGCTGGGCGGAGTATTAACGGCAACCGTCAGAGCATTTGACCATCCGGAGGACGCACCTATGCTATCCGTGGCCATAGCTTTAACCTGGTATGTTCCTGCCGTGCTCCAGCTATGATCTGCACTTGCACTTGTGCCAGAATCTACGAAAGCGGTCTCGGAGGTAGTGCCGTCTCCCCAATCGAAGGTATACTTAACCTTGTCTCCATCGGGGTCGGTTGCTGATGTGGAATAGGTATAGGAAGTTCCCGAGATGCCTGAGGTTGGTCCTGAGGGTATGGACGGCGTATTTGGAGGGGCGTAACCTATGATCGCTATGAAGGCATCGTTACTGCCTGCATTTGCGGCCTGGTATGCATTCGTAGGGAAGTTGATCGAGTTTGTGTATCCTATGACAAAAGCATTGCCCGTGCCGTTTACAGTGATGCCTAAGGCAGTGTCGCTATCGCAGCCTCCGAGATAGGTGGAGTAGATCAATGTATTTCCGGCCGAGCTCAGCTTGGTGATAAAAGCGTCGATGTAGCCTGCATGTGAGGCCTGATATGCATTCTTGATCGGGAAGTTGATCGAACCTGTTTGTCCGGCAACATAAGCATTGCCGCAGCCGTCTACAGCTATGACGGCGGCATTGTCAAAGCTGCAGCCTCCCAGATAGGTGGAGTAGATCAACGTATTTCCGGCCGAGCTCAGCTTGGTGATAAAAGCGTCGATGTAGCCTGCATGTGAGGCCTGATATGCATTCTTGATCGGGAAGTTGATCGAACCTGTTTGTCCGGCAACATAAGCATTGCCGCAGCCGTCTACAGCTATGACGGCGGCATTGTCAAAGCTGCAGCCTCCCAGATAGGTGGAGTAGATCAACGTATTTCCGGCCGAGCTCAGCTTGGTGACAAAGGCATCCTGGGCGCCTAAAAGCGATCCCTGGTATGCATTTGCCGTCGGGAAGTTGGTCGAAGTTGTGTATCCTGTAATGTAAGCACTGCCGCTGCCGTCTACAGCGATGCCGTTGGCAGGGTCGTAACCGCTCCCGCCCAGATAAGTCGAGTAGTCCAGTGTATTTCCGGCCGAGTTCAGCCTGGTGACAAAAGCATCATTGGGGCCTGCAAGCGCTCCCTGGTATGCATTTGCATTCGGGAAGTTGGTCGAATAGGTGTATCCTGTAACATAAGCCCTGCCGCTGCCATCCACTGCTATGCCATTGCCACAGTCGGAATTGCTCCCGCCCAGATAAGTCGAGTAATCCAGTGTATTGCCGGCTGAGCTCAGCTTGGTGACAAAAGCGTCACCGTTTCCCGCATATGTGGCCTGGTACACGTTTTTAGTCGGGAAGTTGGTCGAAGTTGTGTATCCTGTAACATAAGCACTGCCGCTGCCATCTACAGCGATGCCTGCGCCATTGCCGGATTCGGAACCGCTCCCGCCCAGATAAGTCGAGTATTCCAGTGTATTTCCAGCCGAGTTCAGCTTGGTGACAAAAGCATCATAGGAGCCTGCATTCACGGGCTGGTATGCATTTGCAATCGGGAAGTTGGTCGAAGAGGTGCTTCCTGTAACATAAGCACTGCCGCTGCCGTCTACAGCGATGCCTACGCCTTTGCCGGGTTCGGAACCGCTCCCGCCCAGATAGGTCGAGTATTCCAGCGTATTTCCGGCCGAGCTCAGCTTGGTGACAAAAGCATCAGAGTAGTAGTAGGGTGCCCTCCCTGCAAATGAGGGCTGGTATGCATTTGCAATCGGGAAGTTGGTCGAAGAGGTGCTTCCTGTAACATAAGCACTGCCGATGCCATCTACAGCGATGCCATAGGCATAGTCGTCTTTGCTCCCGCCCAGATAAGTCGAGTACCTGAGGGCTGGATCTATCACGAGAGAATAGCTTTTATTATAATTCTTGACCTCAAAACCTATCCTCTTGTCATCAATCCTTCGATAGCTCCCCTCGACTGTCACCCTGCTGCCATTGATATCCTGGTAGCAGATAGGCGCAGAGTCTGTGAGGTTGCCTTCTGCAGTCCTGATCAGGATCGATCCATCCTTATCCAGGCTGAGGTTATCCTGCCCGCTATAGGCCAGAACAATTTTAGCCGGATCCGCTTCGGGCTTCAGCAGCAGCTCATGCTTCAGATTTCCTTCTGTGCCTCTGAAGACCAGATCGATCCCAGGATAAAGGCTCTGGTACTTGATCGAGCCGTAAGTGGGAATATCCGTGACCCATTTTGATGAATCATTGCCCAGGAAGAAATTTGCAGTCCCTGGAAGCAGTTCTGCGCCGATCACTTGGCCAGGCGTGGAGCCTTCAAAGCTCATTTTGACAACAGACGTGTTATTCTTCGAGGACAATGCAAACAGTGCCCCGGAAGGCGTGAAGTAGATGGTCTCGTGCGAAGCCTTGATCATGAACTTCGTTTCATTAGAAACCTGCCCACGGTTCTCTATGAAGCTCAGAGGCAGCTTCTGCATCGCAACCTGAATAGATTCATTATCGATTGCCGAGGTATTATTTCGCGTGCTATTCAATTCAATGCTGTTCGGGGCATTGGCTGGCTGGAAAGAATAGCCAGCCATAGCCGACCCCATGAGCAGCCCGATAAGGATTAGCAAGACCCAGCACCCTTTGATCAGCATATATTCACACCTTAATATCTGCATTTCTTTAAGACTTCTAACATCATTGATAATTACAGTATTTAAATTATTCGGAACTAAACTTATTGATTGAAGGCCAATTTGACCTATCAATCCAGAATAAAAGATTAGGTCAGTCTAATAGTTCGGAACCTGATCTCATGCCATCGATCACTTTCGGCCCCGCACAAAGGCGAGACCTTTTAGCCATCTTTTGCTCGTATGTCCTTCCTCAAAAATTTCTGCGCCCTTTTTCCTTTCCTCCGTCGCGATATCCCTCATTATCGTCATTCATTGGCCGTGATTGATCTCTCCTGCCCGCCTCCTATGACCCTGAGTCGATTTTGGACCTCCTCCTCAACCTTCCTGTCGAAGCCCTCCTGAAGAGGGTTGCAGGTCTAGAAAGGACGGCCCGCTAGATATTGCATTCCTGGCAACATTTTCATCAATTGGATAATTTAAAATATTTTGAAACGAGTTCAAACTCTGATTTGCCCTAACGATTCCATCTGTAAATTGAAGTGAATTAAGGAGGCAATGTAATGGCAGAGGACTTCACAGCAGTAATTGCAGCATGGCAGCCCTTCTACAATCTAGCCGGTGCAGCAGCGTTTACTCTTGCTGGTCTCATATTCGTCGCGGTATCCATTAATATAGGAATGGTAGCACACGCAGGGGAGAAAGGAGATTTGGTGCAATTCGCACGCCAAACTCTTAGTAGCTTTTTGGCGCTAATGATAATCTCATTAGTATTTTTAATTCCCGGACAGCATCAATATGGAATGGGCATACCGCTTCTATCCGTAGGCGTGCTAATGATGTGGCGTGCAGCGAAGCTATGGAAACGGTTTGAATTTGAGAGCAAAGAGCAGCGATTATTGGATAGAGCACTATTCCGATCGGAGCTTCTCGTTCCTAATACTGTGTGCTATGCGGTGCTGATTTTCATTTCCGTGGAGCTGCTGTATGGAAATACTGACTACCTCGGGTGGATGACCTTAGTGATAATATGGCTCCTAATGGCTGGTTCATTGAGCGCATGGTTCCTGATGCTGCACCTAGCGAAGATGGCGCAGGGGAACAAGGCAAATGGATAAGCATCGAGTATCGCAGCTTGGGGCCAGTGGGCACATTAACACGATTGGGAATCAGGCGATTCGGATTGACCGAATGCATGCGACAGGCTACTGGTCCGGCCACAGCGGCCCTGGAGCAGCCAAAACCTTTTCGCCTGACGGCCCTGTGGAAGCGGTCCTGCTCGACCGGATTCTTGAATCCATCATCTAATCCGTGAGCCTGCTGATTCTGAACAAGAGTGGGCCGAGGAGTATCTTTTAAGTCGCGAAGCCAAGTGAGCAGAAACTTTTAAGTATGCTTTTTCTATCCTACACATTGAATGAACCTATCGGTCGTCGCTGCTGACTTCACAAATCCTCAGGGTATCGCCGCCTCGATCCAAGTAAGCGTGGACTCCATAGCAGGCAAGCATATAAATTTAACATCTTTGCAGCTCCTAGCAAATGTTCTACATGACTTAGATGCAGCATTCATAACAGTAACTTTGATAGTTATATTAATAATAATTATTATTACACGCTTCGTTGTTTGTGCCGTAGATCACATGCTTGTGACTTACATCCCAAAAGTGGTTGGTAAGGCAGACATCAAGATGAACGAAACCATTCAGCTGATGATTCGCAGGCTGGTTTCTGCAATAATCTACCTCTTTGGAATTATGCTCATCATTTTACAGATACCGCAACTGCATAGCCTCGCCATGACTCTGCTCGCCGGCGCGGGCATTGCGGGCCTTGCCATAGGCTTTGCCGCCAAGGATTCCCTCTCTAATTTCACTTCCGGCATTTTCATCGCGATCTTTCAGCCTTTCCGGGTTGGCGATTTCGTAGATTTCAAAGGAGATTACGGTCAAGTGGAAGATTTGACGCTGAGGCATACCATAATTCGAACCTCCGATAATCGCAGAATCATTGTGCCCAACAGCATCATGGGCGCAGAGCCCATCATTAACTGGTCTATCAGAGAACCAGAAATAACCTGGAGTGTGGATTTCGATCTGGAGAAAGCATCAGACATAGATCGAGCCAGAGACATAATTCTAGAAGCAGCCCGCATTCATCCTTTGGTGATTAAAGACAAGCCAATGAATGTGCTACTTGTGAATTCTAAACACTCAGAGCTGACTCTAAGGCTGGAGGTAGCCGTTCCAGGCAGAAATGTGGCCAAGGAGATAGGTTGCGATATCCTGGAAACGGTGAAGAAGGAGTTCGAGGTTCAGGGCATATCACCCGCACCCTAAGTAAATAAAATAGCGTAACTCAAAGTTAGAACCAAGCGAAACTCAAAGATCCGAAGCAAGATCATTGAATAAATAACTTTTTTTTAAAATTTGTCATGCCAATGATGTAGATGGCTGCCGAGACCAGCCTGCGAATCATGAGCTGCACAGTCTCATCCGTCTTCACTTCGACTCTTCCCGTCACTTTAGGGATGTAGTTTAAAAGCATGCGATCTACAACCCGCGCAGCAAAGGTAGTTATAAATATTATTATGAGAATTATTATTAAATTTATTATGATGAATGTTATATCTATTCCGCTGACAGTATCCGCCAAAAGCTGCAAGGAGGCTAGATCGATATGCTTTCCGGCCACATAATCAACGCTGGATTGAATTCCGTCCGCAAGGCTTCGGGGATCGGCTGTGCTCATTATGGCAGAAAGATCCATTGCGAGCTAGACGGAAAAAGAATACTTAAGCGTTTCCGATAATAAACTAAAGAAAAGCGGCTTACTCAGGTTGATTTGTAAATTTCCGAAAAAAATTTAAAAGCGGCCTAGGAGAACATCCTCATGGCCTCTTCTGTTCCTTGCACCTCATCCCCGAGCACTTTCCTCACAGCCATTTCGAAATCATCTCCGGTGACTGAGGTCGCATTCCTGCGCAGAGCGTTCATGCCTGCCTCTACCACTATGGCCTTGAGGTCAGCACCGCTGGCCTCCTCGGTCGCCTTGGCAATCCCCGCGAGGTCTACCTCGGGTGCCTTCCTCATCTTCCGGGCGTGGATCTCCAGGATCTTGAGCCGGCCGTCTGCAGAAGGCATGGGGATCTCAATGATCCTGTCAAAGCGTCCGGGCCGCAGAAGAGCAGGATCGAGGATGTCGATCCTGTTGGTTGCAGCTATGATCTTGATATCGCCTCGGGTCCTGAAACCGTCCATCTCTGCCAGGAGCTGCATCATGGTCCTGTTGACCTCAGCGCTACCTGTGGTACCATCGTGGGTCCTGATGCTGCCTACGGCATCGATCTCATCAATGAATATGATGGAGGGAGCCTTTTCACGGGCCATCTGGAAGATGTCACGAACGAGCTGTGCCCCTTCACCTATGAATTTATGCACCAGCTCTGAGCCGGACATATGAATGAAAGTGGCCCTGGACTCGTGAGCCACGGCCTTGGCGAGCATGGTCTTGCCGGTTCCGGGAAGACCATAAAGCAGGACTCCCCTGGGCGGTTCGATGCCGATATCTTCAAAAAGCCCGGGGTTCGTCAAAGGCAGCTCCACAGTTTCCTTGATCTCCTGTATCTGGCTCTCCAGACCACCCACCTGATCGTAGGAGATATCGGGAGCTTCGACCAGCTCCATGACTTTGGCCCGTACATCCACGGTGCGATCCAGGATACGGACAATGGTGAGGGAGTTGTTTATGGCTACGCGGGAATTTGGCTGAATCTGCTCCATCAGCTCTGCAGGAGCTGTTGTGATGAACTCCTGGTTGTTCCCATGCTGTCTCAGCAGAACGTAATCTTCTCCCATCTCCACAACCGTGGCCAGAAACAGAGGCATTCTTTTTAGGAGGATATTCTCTTTCTTGAGCCGCTCCACCTCACGTAAATACTTCTTGTTGGCGATGAGGGACTCAAAGAGCTTTGCCCTCACTTCTTCTCTCTCCACTTTGGTGGTCTCGAGCTCATCAGCAAGGTTCTTGTTCTCTGATTCCAGAGCGGTGATCCTTTTTAAAAACGATTCCTGAATGGTGTCTTGACCAGCAATGGCCGTTGATTCACTCATATAAATTGATGCCTGCGCTTTTCATGTTTATAAAACCATGCCTGATGTATCGATCTACAACCGAGGGCTCCTGTATCCATGGGGGAGCACCAGTGATAACGATTTACATGACGAGCTTCAGTTTCAGAAATTTTATATACTATAAGTAAATAAACTAAAGCGCCAATTAATAATAAATCAGTTAAATTAAATTTAGGCCATAGATGTCACGGGCTGCTGATAAAGAGCCTGTTGAGGGGGTTGAGGATCTGGGATGGAAGACCGCCTGCTCGATCTCCGAGCTAGAAAAGGACTAGATTTAAGAGACTGTTACCTTTCTTCAGGCGAGAAGAAGAGCCGACGGATTGCAGCATCCCCTTGACTTTGCCTATCGAAGACCAATTGGCTCCTGTGGATCGACAAAAGCCTTCGCGGTCAAGATGGCGACAGTTGAGAAGGAGTTTGAGGATCAAAGGGATGCGAAATGGCGCAGGATGAGGACATTGAGCGGCAGTTCGAGGCTGCAAGATTACGCTTGGACGATCTGTCAAAGCAGAAATGCTCGAATGCCCCGGAGCAATGTCTGTTTCAAGAAGCTTTGAATGAGATCTCCCTCGCTCTGGAAGAGCTCAACAGGGGAAAGAATAGGCTGCAGCTTGCCCTGAAAGCTGCCAAGGCGGCTTGCTGGGAGTGGGATATTCAGGCGGACAAGATTTTCTGGCAAGGAGAGATACAGGATCTGAAGGGATCGGAACATAAATGTGCTTTGAATCCCGAAAACTACTGGTTCCAGAAGCTCATACATCTTGAAGATAGGCACAAAGTCAACTTAGCAGTAAAGAGCGCCGTGGATAGTGGCACTGATTATGATCTTGAGTTTCGGGTAGTTCTTCCCAGCGGGGATGTTCGCTGGATTGCTAGCAAGGGACGAGTCTTCTCCGATCAATATGGAAGGCCAGCAAAGATGATAGGAATAGACATCGACATAACCGACTCCAAGCTGGCAGAGCTGGCCCTTAAGGAAACAGAGAGCCGACAGAGGGCCCTCCTGAACAATATCCCGGATATGGCCTGGCTGAAAGATGCTCAAAGTCGCTTCATAGCCGTCAATGAGCCTTTCGCTCGGGCCTGCGGTCTGACTCCTGAGGATCTGGTCGGCAGGAGTAACTCGGATATCTGGCCGAAGGACCTGGCTGAACGCCACTTTGCAGATGACATAGATGTCATGGCCCGGCGATCGCAAAAGACAGGGGAAGAGATGCTGGTGAACCGAGACGGGAAGCTCCGGTGGATAGAGACCGTAAAGATGCCTATCTTCAACGATCAAGATAAGGTAATCGGCACCACAGGCATAGCTAGAGACGTCACTGCGCGAAAGCGAGCCGAGGAAGCTCTGCAAGCCAGCGAGGAGATGTACCGGTCGCTGGTGGAGCAGGCTGCCGAAGGGATACTTCTTTGTAGGATGGATGGATCTCTCCTTGCCGCTAACGCTCAGCTCTGCCGCATACTGGGATATACGATAGAGGATCTTCTGAAGATGAAATGCATGGACCTTGTCCCTGAAGAAGATTCGATGAGAAATCCGCTGAATCTTAAAGAGCTGGAGAGTGGAAAGAATTTTGTAATGGAATGCGTTCTTCGTCACAAAGATGGTCGAGAGATTCCAGTTGAGATATCCGGCAAAGCCCTTCAGCACGGGCAAGTACAAACCATCGTTCGCGATATATCGGGCCGGAAGAAGGCTGAAGAAGCCCTGCTGAGGTACTCTGAACAGCTGGAAACTCTTGTGGCGGAGAGAACGGAGCAGCTCAAGAAGGTGGAGCGACTGGCGGTCATTGGCGAGACGGCAGCAATGATCGGACACGATCTGAGAAATCCTCTACAGGTTCTGACATGCATGGTCTTTTTGGCCAAGGAGCGGCTGAACTCTGGAAACCTCCTGCCCCAGGAAGGTCAGCCAAGTCTTGGGGAGATCCTGAGAACCATGGAGAAGAGCACCGATTACATGGAAAAGATCATCTCCGTTTGCAGGAGTATGCCAGGCCACTTAGGATGGAGCTGGTTGAGACCGACCTGGAGACACTTATCAAGGAAACCTTGGCTAGCATAACAGTTCCGAGCGGCGTGACCGTCTCCTTAGAAGCAGAGCCGTATCTGCCGATGCTGGTCCTCGACCCCCAGAAGCTGAGGAGAGTTGTCATCAACCTAGTGAACAATGCTGTACAGGCCATGCCCAGAGGTGGGCATATAACCATCTCTGTCCTCTGTCGGGACGGTTGGGCCAAGGTCGTGGTCAGAGACACGGGCGTAGGCATAAAGGAAGAGGTTCTGCCCAGGATCTTCCAGCCCCTCTTTACTACCCGAGACAGGGGAACCGGACTTGGGCTTGTGGTCTGTAAAAGATTGGTGGAGGCCATGGGAGGGAGAATAACCATAAAGAGCAAAGCCGGATCAGGAACAGATGTGATCCTAGAAATTCCTGCGAGGAGAGAGGAATGAAGATTAATAAGCATATTCTGGTGGTGGACGACGACGAGGCTGTTCTCAAGAGCTTCAAGGCGCTCCTGGAGATGAAAGGCTACAGGGTCAGCACGGCAGAGAACGGTCAGGAAGCGGTAAAAAAAGCCTGCAATAATTTTTACAATCTGGCGCTGATCGATATCAAGCTCCCTGACGCCGAAGGAACGGAAGTGCTCCGGGAGTTCAGCCAGATAAACAAGCAGATGAAGAAGATCATGGTCACAGGCTATGCCAGCCTTGACAACTCTGTGGAGTCCCTGAACCTGGGTGCGGACGGATACCTGATGAAGCCAGTCAGCCCAGGCCGCCTCCTGGAGTTTGTGGAGGACAAGCTTTTGGAGCAGGAGAGGGAGATCCAACAACTGGAAGAGATAGTGGAGGAGATGCTGGCGGCCAAGAAGAACGAGCAGGAGAACCAAGACCGGGATCGCTGGGTATAATAATTTTCGGGCATCTGCTGCGAGCTGCGCCGTCTCCCCGGACATTGGAAAGATATTAATCTCCACCGCCCGGCATATTCTCTGTGGTAAGATGATCGTCCTGCAAAAACACGTCGTCCCTCCCTTCGAGGTGGTGGAGCGAAAAGGCCTCGGCCATCCCGATACTCTGGCCGACGGAATCTCCGAGTCCATTTCCCGCTCGCTTTGTAAGGTTTACCTGGAAGAGTTCGGCCAGATCCTGCACCACAACGTGGACAAGGTCTTGATAGTCGCTGGCAAGAGCGCTCCCGAGTTCGGGGGCGGTAAGATCCTAAAACCACCATCCGTGGTTGTGGGCGGCAGGGCCACTAAACCCTCTATCAAACCTGTGAATGAGATCATCGAGGATTCAGTGACATCCTTCTTTTGCGGGACGGTCAAGAATCTGGAGCAGTTCCGAATCGAGCCCAGAGTGGAAGAGGGTGCTCCCGAGCTTCAAAGACTCATCGGTCGTGGGGCAAACGATACCTCCATCGGCGTGGGCTATGCGCCGCTGAACGCCACAGAGCAGCTGGTTCTCGATCTGGAAAAAGTTGTGTGCGGCGTGCGGGGCGTGGGCGAGGACACCAAGCTCATGGCGGTGAAGATCGACAATAGGTTAACGCTAGTAGTGGCTGCGGCCATGGTTTCTAAGTTCATTGCATCGCGGGATGAGTATGAAGAGGCCAAAGCCAAGGTAAAGGAGGCCATATTGAGAAAGGCCGAGGCCGAAGTATGTGTAAATTGCGCCGATTCCAGCGAGAACATCTACCTAACGGTCACAGGCACGTCCATCGAGATGGGGGACGACGGAGCGACCGGCCGGGGCAATCGCGGCAACGGGCTGATAACGCCCATGCGGCCCATGACCATGGAGGCCATAGCCGGAAAGAACCCCGTCAGCCACGTGGGCAAAATCTACAACGTTCTGGCGCAGAATGCCGCAGCCGAGATCGCGGAGCTGGAGGGCGCAAAAGAGGCCTACGTCACCTTTGTCAGCGAGATCGGATCGCCCATCCATCAGCCTCTGCTGCGTGGCGTTCAGATCTCAGGCGACCTGCGGCTCACTCCAGGCCTTGAAGCACGAGTGGAATCCATCCTCGACTACTGGCTGGAGAGCGCGGACGCCTTGGTGGAGGATTTTGTGGAAGGAAAGCTAGCCATCTACTAGCATCAGCTCATCCTTCGCTTCCCTTAGAAACCTCTTTTTTGGCCATCTGCAGTCTCTGCTTAGCTGTGTAGCCTGTGGCTTTCTCTAGGAAATTCCTGTAACGCTTGTTGGTGTCCAGGACGATGTCATCTGAGACGCCGGAGGCGGACTCTGTGGCCACGTTGAGCTTTTTGTCTTCGATCCAGACGCAGACGCTCTTGAGAGCGCCATAGCTGATGCAGAGCTTGCCGTCTTCCTGGCGGACCTCGCAAAGAAACTCCTCCACCAGGACCGTTCGAATCCTCTCCAGATCGGGCTTGAAGCCGCGCTTGAATGGATAGTCCATGCGGCCCTATTTAGCCCTGATCAAGTATAGATGTTTCGAGTGCGGGCAAATCAAAGAATACTAATATATTGTCGAGATTCGTGAAATGCAGGATGCATCAGAAAAAAATTTAAAACGAGTCTGTGCTTTTTTTGTAGCACTGAGATCTGCCAATCTTTTTTCTCAAATCAAATTCTGGCGTAGCTCGCCGCCTCGCCCAGCTCTTCCTGGATGCGCATGAGCTGGTTGTACTTAGCCGTGCGCTCGGAACGAGCAGGTGCGCCGGTCTTGAGCAGCTCGCAGCCCAAAGCAACAGCGACGTCGGCCAGAGCCGAGTCCTCCGTCTCAGCGGAGCGATGCGAGGCCATGACCTTCCATCCGGCGCGGAAGGACATCCTGGCGGCATCAAAGGCCTCGGAGACCGACCCGATCTGGTTGAGCTTGAGAAGCAGGGCGTTGGTGGCGCACATCTTTATGCCCTTTTCCAGGCGCTTTATATTGGTGACGTAAAGGTCGTCTCCTACTATTATCGTGCTTTGCAGCTTTGCCGTCAGTCGGGCGAAGTCATCGTAGGCATCCTCCTCGAAGGGGTCTTCCAGAAGGATGATGGGATAGGTCTTCACTAGATCCACGTAGTAATCAATCAGCTCTCCTGGGGACAGCCTATCTCCATCCACGGAGTAGCCGCCGTCCAGATAGAAGCTAGAGGCTGCAGAGTCAAGACCGATCTTGATCTCCTCTTCGTAGCCGGCAGCGTCACGAGCGCTCATAATGGCGTCCAGAGCATCGCGGGTCTTGTTCAGGGGCGGAGCATAGCCTCCTTCGTAGCCCACATTGGTTGCGCCCACACCGTATTTTCCCTGCAGGATCTTTCCCAAGGAGTGGTATGTCTCCGCAGCCATGCGCAGGCCCTCGCGGAAGGTCTTCGCTCCGGTGGGCTGAATCATGAACTCCTGGATGGCCAGTTCGTTGCCGGCGTGCTTTCCGCCGTTCAGAACGTTTAACGATGGAACAGGAATTCGCGTGGTGTTGACGCCACCCAGGTACCTATAGAGCGGCATGCCCACAGAAGATGCAGCAGCCTTGGCAGTGGCTAAAGAGACCCCCAATATCGCGTTCGCGCCTAAGGAGGATTTGTTGGGAGTTCCGTCCAGATCGATCATGAATTCGTCAATCTCTCGCTGGGCGGCTGCGTTCATGCCCAAGAGCTTCGGAGCGATGACCTCGTTCACGTTATTGACCGCCTTCAGAACCCCTTTGCCGCCGTACCTGTCGCCGCCATCGCGCAGCTCCAGGGCTTCGTGAGTGCCCGTGGACGCGCCCGAGGGCACGGCCGCGCGCCCGAAGCCGCAGCAGGTGTAAACGTCTACCTCTACGGTCGGGTTTCCGCGAGAATCCAGAATCT
>CAZPUO010000014.1:0-20445 GCA_964589745.1 uncultured Methanotrichaceae archaeon | reverse complement strand
GGCTTCAATTCCGTGGTGCACGCCTCCACACTTGGCAACAAGTGCTTTGTTGGCCACAGCGCTGTGGTTATCGGCATAAAGCTTGCGAGCGGCAAGTTTGTTCCTCACGGGGCGTTGGTGGACTCCCAGGAGAAGGCTGATGTCCTTGGGCCCGTGCCTGAGAGCCTCCAGCACTTCAACGAAGAAGTGGTACACGTCAATAAGGAGTTTGCCAAAGGTTATGGGATAAGAGAAAAATCATGTGCGGGTGATTAGTTTATCTCAAGAATCATCTTCAATTTTTGATTAGACCAGCCTCCGGCTCAAGCTTCGCCTCTCCTTTTTCGGAGAAGAAATATATACCTCTCTAGCCTTAAGCCCCGTGCTAGCTTTAGGTGATTGTCAATGGCCAAGATCAAAGCAGGCGTCCTGGGTGCTACCGGCGCCGTGGGACAGCGTTTCATTGCGGGATTGAAGGAACATCCTTGGTTTGAGCTAACCAGCCTGGCTGCGTCGGAAAGGAGCGCAGGCAAGAAGTACAGCGAGGCTGCAAGATGGCGTCTGGAGAGCGAGCTCCCCGCGGATATTGGTGAGATGATCGTGGTCAATGTCGACCCCAAAGAGGTCGATGCGGATATCGTCTTCTCTGCTTTACCCGCGGATGAAGCCAAGACTGCTGAACCTGCCTTCGCTGCGGCTGGCGTGGCAGTTGCCAGCAACACCAGCTCCTACCGTATGGTTGCCGACGTGCCTCTTCTCATACCGGAGTGCAACCATGAGCATCTGGAGCTGATAAAAGTGCAACGAGAGAAAAGGGGCTGGGACGGCTACCTAACCACTAACCCCAACTGCACCACAGTCATGTTCACCCTGCCTCTCAAGCCTCTCATGAAGTTCGGCATCAAGAGTGTTCACGTGGCATCCATGCAGGCCGTGAGTGGAGCGGGCTACGAGGGAGTTCCGTCCATGGCCATCCTCGGCAACGTCATTCCCTACATCGGAGGCGAAGAAGAGAAGGTCGAGACAGAGCCCCAGAAAATCCTGGGAACCTTCGATGGAGAGAAGATCGTTCACGCGGACTTCACCGTGAGCGCCAGCTGTCACCGCGTGCCGGTCATGGACGGCCATACAGAGGCGGTGTGGGTGAGTATGAGGGATAATCCCTCTCCGGAGGAGGTAAGACGGGCCATGCTGGACTTTGATCCCAAGCTTGGTGACCTGCCCACCTCTCCCAAGAAGGCCATCATCGTAAAGGATGAGGTCGACCGGCCACAGCCAAGGCTAGACCGCAATCGGGGCAACGGCATGTCCGTTTCAGTGGGAAGGATCCGGTCGGGAATAAAGTTCATCTGCATGGGCCACAACACCGTGAGGGGCGCAGCCGGCGCCAGTATCCTCAATGCTGAGCTTCTGGTAAAGAAAGGCCTGCTGTAATGTTGATAGTAGCCTGGGAGACAACGGCTGCCTGCAACCTGAAATGCAGCTACTGTCGTGCTTGTGCTTCTGCCGCAGCGGAACCCGAGGAGCTTTGCACTGAAGAGGCGGCGGCCTTCATCGACAGCATAGCGCCGCTGCATCCCATGCTCATCCTGAGCGGAGGCGAACCATTGCTGCGGCAGGACATTTTTCATCTGGCCAGGCGTGCCGTATCCAGGGGCCTTCGAGTCTCTCTGGCCAGCAACGGGACTTTAGTCACGCCTGAGGCTGTGGATAAGATATCGGCCTCGGGGATCGCCCGCGTCAGCATCAGCCTGGACGGGGCAACGCCGGAGATGCACGATGGGAATCGCGGTTTCGGAAGTTTTCAGGCTGCTATGAAAGGCATAGAAAATTTGAGGCGCAGGGTCGATTTCCAAATCAACTTTACCATCACCAAGAGGAACGGGGCCCATGTCCCGGCCATCTTCGACCTCGCAGAAGCCAAGGGCGCGAAGGCACTGCATTTCTTTTTCCTGGTCCCCACGGGCCGGGGAAGGGAAGAGGACCAGATCTCGTCAGAGCGGCAAAAAGAGCTGTTTTGGCAGATCGACCGGGAGCGGGCACACAGGAGCCTAGAGGTTCAGGTTACCTGTGCTCCCCAATATTCTCGCGTCGTCCAACAGGGCAGCATGCGGAGCGTGGGAGGATGTCTGGCAGGAAGAAGCTTTGTCTTCGTCTCCCGAAAGGGCGATGTCTATCCCTGCGGTTACTTGCCTCTCAAGGTAGGAAACATCAGGGAAAAGAAATTTATAGAGATATGGGAGAGTTCACCAGAGCTTTTGGCTCTGCGAGAAAGGAATCTCAAAGGGCGGTGTGGAGAGTGCTGTTACAGCAAGATCTGCGGAGGCTGCCGGGCGCGGGCTCTGGCCAAGACGGGGGACTTCCTGGGCCCTGATCCCTCCTGCGACCTGGCGGTGTAACCATGGATGAGATCGATCTCAAACTGCTGGCAGTGGTGCAGGACGGCTTCCCTGTGACGCCACGTCCCTTCCGGGATTTGGGCGTTTCTCTCGGGCTGAGTGAAGGCGAGGTCATGGCGCGGCTTGCCGGGTTGCAGAGCGAAGGCCTGGTGAGAAGAATCGGACCGATCTTGGATCTTCGAAAAATGGGACGAGGCGGGATATTGGCTGCCCTAGAGGTTCCTATTGATGAGGCAGACAGAACGGCCGAGGTGGTGAATCAATATTCTGAGGTGTCGCATAACTACCTGCGGCCGAATGAGAGCGGCTATAATCTGTGGTTCACGATCTCGGCTCATGACGAGCGAATTCAGGAAATCTTGAAAGAGATACAATCCCGCACGGGACGAAAGCTGCTGGTCCTGCCCACGGGCAAAATATTCAAGATCGGTGTAAAATTCGATATAATTTGATATACTAGAAAGGCAAGTCTCCCTCGACGAGGCTTACCTGGCATTTTGTGAGGTGACACATTTTGGCCAAACCGATACTGATGGATTTTTACGCCGACTGGTGCGGACCATGCCGGATGCAGGGCCCCATCTTCGAGGCTCTAGCAAAGGAATTCGGAGATAAGGCGGAGTTCAAGAAGATCAACGTGGACAAGGAGGGAGATCTGGCCACGGAGAAGGGCATCTTCGTCGTTCCCACCCTCATCCTGGAAAAAGATGGCGTGGAGCTGAAGAAGTGGGTAGGTGTCACGTCGAAAGAAGAGCTGACACTGGCTATCAACGAAGCTTTGCAGTGAGGGGGCAAGGAGGGAGATGGACTTTGGAGTGGAACCAGTTCGGAGGATCAACAGCCGCGGAGGCTGTGCGCCTCATCTCTCTCTTCAGTTCGATTCCCATCTTTTTTCCATAGACACCAGCCGCTCGCCCAAAGCTTGCGTTCAGCCGGATGCATATCTTATCACCCACGCCCACAGCGATCATTACGGCAAGTCGGCCATGCTCAGCGAGCGGGCTATCGCCTCGGTCGAGACGGCCCGTGCCCTGGAGATCCGCTACGAGCGGGAGTATAAGGGCCGAACCTTCAGGGTGGGCGAGAGCATCATGGTGGGCGATGTGTCGGTCAAGACCCATCCCACGGGCCACACCATCGGCTCTGCGGCCTTTTCCTGGGAGACCGAAGCAGGGGCGCGTGTGCTGGTCACGGGCGACGTCAAAGACTACAGCGCTCTTCCAAGATGCGATTATCTGGTCTCGGAGGCCAACTACGGCGATCCTTACGATCCATCGTGCATCTTCGAGGATGACCTGGCAGGCTTCTTTGAGGCTCTGGAGTCGGGCGCGAGCTTCGGGGCCTACGCCTTCGGCAAAGCGCAGAGGGCGGTGGCCCTGATGAGGGCAATGGGCTACCAGGATGAGATCGGCATGGATGCGCAGAGCCTGGTCTTAACCCGTGAGCTGATGAAAGATGCCGCCGGGCCGCTGACGGAGGTGAACGGAGGAGTAACCAACGTGGTCACGCCCTGGAACCTGCCGCAGGTTCGCTGCAAAAGCAAGTACTTTTTGACGGGCCGCAGGGACACGTCCTATCCGACCATCCGGCTGAGCGATCACCTGGATTTCCGCGGCCTGATGAAGATGATTGAGCACGTCTCGCCAAAAGAGGTCCTGGTCTACCACCCGGCGGGCGAGAGGGCGAGCCTTCTGGCATACCATCTGCAACAGTGCGGCTTGGAGACAACGTCGCTCGATCTGATTGAGAAGTTCGTGCGATGATTATTTTCATGTGATAATTATAATCGTATTATTAGTGGTAATAACATTGGGTGGAGTCTGACACTTTTACTTATTCCTGATAAAAGTCACCGTTGTGATCGGCTCCGGAATATGCCCAAGGAACACCCTCGGATCTTTCTTCATCTTCATAGTATCGGGACCTGCTCGGCCAGGATTCTTTCCTTGAGTCTGGGGTGCAGCGATTTGTAGGTCAGGAGATCCACCCGACGGTTTATAGCATCCTCCAACTCGTTTTTCAAATGAGCGAGGTCCAGGAGGCTTTTGCGGCCCTCGAACTCGATGAGGATGTCTATGTCGCTCTCCTCGGTCATCTCACCCCGGACGATAGACCCGAAGAATGCAGCTCTCCTGACATCGTTCTTCCGCAAAACCTGCAGCACTTTCTCCTGCACAGCTTGCATCTGCTCGTTCATAAATCTCCTGCATTTAAATCAAGGTGATCATATTATTTGTTCTTTTCTGCGGTTCAAATGCCGACTATCGTTGCCGAATCAAACTAAAATTCAAGAGTAAAATTAGATGGACCACGAATCAGAAATAATGAATTATCAGCGGCAGCATCAGCACCCCCATGGCGTGCGTCTTGTGAATCCCAGCCACAGGCGCAATCAGCCCCACCACCGTGGATAGGAAGAAGATGAAGAGCCCGAAGATCCCGGTAAAGGCGAAGGTCATGACCACCAGGAATGCCAGCACTGCCAGGCAGAGCTTTCGGTAGTTCAGCCTCAAGATCAGGTGCGCCGCCCCGCGTGCTGTGCCAATAGTTGTGAAGTAGGACGCCATGGCTACTATTATCACTACGATCATCATCTGCGCCAGCAGGCTCTGGTCCAGTGTCATGAGCTGCTGGATGGCGGCAGCCGCGCCGCTGCGGGGCTTTTGAATGACGTAGAGCGCCACCAGCGAGAACACGGCGTTGGCTGTGTTCACGCCGGCGATGGAGACTAAAAACTCCTCCGCGGACGAGGGCGCGCCCAGGCGCGCGGTGATTGCCGCCACGGAGGGCGAAACTCCTGGGATCCATGCCACCACCGAGCCTCCCAGGCTGCCGGAGAAGACCGCAGCAGCCAGACCGCTCAGGGGTGTTTTGATCGTCGTCTCCTCCTGCTCCGGTATCTCCGTGTCTGTTGAAAGACTGAGCAGGAGGGATGATGCACCGAAGATGCCGGATAAGAGAGGCAGCAACACCTGCGGCTCCAGGCCCAGGGGCGAAGAGAGCAGGCTTTCATGGTTGAAGGCAAAGATTCCCAGGAGGCCGCTGGTCAGGAAGAGCAAGGCCGCCAGGGTTTTGTATTTCCAGTGCACTAGAGCGCCCTGTCCTTCAATCCAGGGGCCTTTCTCGGCCTTGATCATCATCAGGGCTATGCCCAGCAGCAGGACTCCTACGTACTTCATGAGATAGTCGTAGTAGCTGGAGAAGATCCAGGAGAGGGGAACGACCAGGAATAGGGCTACGACAATCGATCCGGCACTGCCCAACGCCGAGAGCCGCACAGCCTCAATGCCCCGGCCCTCCAGCATCAATCTCTGGCCAGGAAGGACGGTCAGAGCAGTATCGGAATCCGGCGCGCCTAAAAAGATGGCGGGTATGGCATCGAAGAATGTTTGGGAGATGCTGGCAGCCAGGATTATCGATGCCATCTGATAGGGCGCGAGGCCCCAGGCCATGAGCTGCGGCGAAAGCGCTAAGAGCATAGCTGCGAAGTTGTTAAGGTGTAATCCGGGTGTGAGCCCACTGAGGATTCCCAGGGTAAAGCCCAAAGCTATGCAGAGTGCAAGGATGATGTCGATCATTCAACTTTGCCGCGATCCACAAATAGTCAAACCAGTATATTAATACCTTACTTAAGATCCTAAACTTTGGTACTGTATACTTCCAGGGCAGGCGTGCTGAACTGATGGCAAACCTCGTTTGGGGCAAGCCCCCGGTTTTGGAAAACCCTTAAATACTGGCGAGGAGTCGATCTAGATATTCCGCAAAGGGCCAAAGGACCCTGGGCGCATGGACCGATAGGTCTGAACGCGCGCGCAGCGCGTGAGTCGGCCTCGGATGAGGCCATGCGGAGGATTAAAATGAAAAGTTCAGAAAAGACGAATCCAAGGATAGTCCGTCTTATCGGCGATCTCAAGGCGGCCTCTCGTGAAAATGGCGCTCCTCTCTGGCGCGATATCGCTAAGAGACTGGAGAGGCCCAGGCGCAGCTATGCATCGATAAACCTCAGCAAGATCAACAGGCACACCCAATCAAATGATATCGTGCTCGTGGCTGGAAAGGTGCTGGCCGCGGGCGATCTCGAACACAGCGTCACCGTGGCGGCTCTTAATTTCAGCGGCCAAGCTATGGCTAAAATCCAAGGAGCGGGCGGGAAATGCCTGGCGATTGAAAAGCTGATGCAAGAGCATCCCAAGGGATCTGGCATAAAGATTTTGAGGTGAGGCGATGATAGTAGTAGATGCAACTGGGTTGGTCCTGGGACGCCTGGCAAGCGTGGCAGCCAAAAACCTTCTGGCAGGCGAGGATGTCAAGATCGTGAACGCCGAGAAGGCCATTATTACCGGCAGAAAAGATTATGTTTTCGATGATTATGGGCAAACACGGGCTCGCGGCCATAAGGAGAGAGGTCCCTACTTCCCCCGCCGGCCGGAGATGATCCTCAAGAGAACCGTGCGCGGCATGCTTCCCTACAAGATGCGGCGGGGAAGAGACGCATTTTCCCGGCTGCGGGTTTACGTGGGCGTTCCCAGGGAGTTCAAGGGAATGCAGCTCGATCAGCCTGAAGGGGCAAAGATGAGAGAAGCGAGCAATAACAGGTATATTGAACTTGGGACCTTGAGCAAGAGGCTTGGAGCCAACTTCTGAGAGGTTCGCTATGAAGATAATCAATTCCTCGGGTAAGAAAAAGACGGCAACTGCCAGAGCCACTCTGAAGGAAGGAAACGGCATCGTCCGGATCAACAAAGTGCCTTTGGATATCTATGAGCCAAGGCTTGCCAGGCTCAAGATTCAGGAGCCCGTTCAGATCGCGGGAGATCTGATTAAAGCAATGAATATAGATGTCGTTGTCAGCGGTGGCGGGACCATGGGGCAGTCAGATGCGGTGCGGACCGCTATCGCTAAGGGCATCGTGGAGTGGACCGGCGATACGGCGCTGAAGGAGGCCTTCTCCGAGTACGACCGAAATCTCCTTGTCAGCGATCATCGTCAAAAGGAGAAGAAGAAGTTCGGTGGACTCGGTGCCAGGTCTAAGTACCAGAAGTCCTACAGGTGAACTGCTTGATTCCTGTCAGGTGCTTTTCCTGTGGCAAAGTTGTCTCCCATGTCTGGGAGGAATACCGGGAGCGCGTCAAAACCGAGCCTCCCGGCAAAGTCTTGGATGACCTAGGAATAGACAAATACTGTTGCAGGCGCATGCTCCTCTCTCATGTGGAGATAGTGGATACGCTGAGGCGGTACCAGTAGAAGGGGGTTGTAGGGTAGCCTGGTCCATCCTACAGCGTTCGGGACGCTGTGACCTGAGTTCGAATCTCAGCAACCCCATCATGCTCTTCCTTTTGAGGTGGCTATTTGAAGGGTGAGAAATATACCAGATATGAACGTGCGCGCATAGTCGGAGCACGGGCTTTGCAGGTTTTCATGGGCGCTCCAGTATTGATCGATACCAAATATACAGACCCTCTCGAAATAGCGCTTGAAGAGATGAAGCTGGGCGTAATTCCCATCACCGTAAAACGCGATCGCTATAGGTAGGTGAATTAGTTGGAAGAAGATGAGGTGATAACGGTAGAGGGAGAATACGAGACTCTCATACCCATTGACGAGTACCTCGCCGCGGGCGTGCACATCGGTACTCAGCAGAAGACGAACGACATGATGCCCTATATTTACAGGGTGAGGACGGACGGTTTGTACGTTTTGGATGTTCAGTCCACGGACAAACGCATCCGTCTGGCGGCCAAATTCCTGGCCAAATACGATCCGGCCAATATCTTAGTAGTATCTGCCAGGCAGTATGGCCAGCGGCCCGCAACTATGTTTGCCAAGGCCATCGGCGCTACAGCCAACGTGGGACGGTTTGTGCCAAATACTTTGACCAATCCGGCTTTCCGGGGCTTCATCGAGCCTGATGCACTCATAGCCACGGACCCCAGCGGCGATGCCCAGGCAGTCAACGAAGCCGTGGATGTGGGCATACCGGTGATCGCTCTCTGCGATACCAACAACATGACCTCCAACGTTGACCTGGTGATTCCCACCAACAACAAAGGCAGGAAGGCTTTGACGCTTATCTACTGGCTCTTGGCCCGCCAGGTTCTGCGTGAGCGCGGCGAAGAGGACCGATTCAAGTACACTATCTCGGACTTCGAGATGGAGTTTTGATCCATGAGAAATCCGGCTGTGGCAGGTCAGTTCTATTCCGGAGGGGAAGCGGAGCTGCTGCATCAGCTGGAGAAAATGCTACCGCGGGCGGAAGAGCTTCCTGTGCTGGGCGCGGTGGTCCCGCATGCCGGATATATGTATTCCGGGCCTGTAGCGGCCGAGGTCTTTGCCCGCCTGCCCAAAAGAGATACCTACGTAATCCTTGGGCCCAACCATCACGGCCTTGGCGCGCCCGTAGCGCTTTCGCGTGACTCCTGGAGAACGCCCTTAGGTATAGTCCAGCCCGATCTGGAGCTGGAAGATGCCCTTGCGGGCACCATCATCGATCAGGACGAGCTGGCGCACGCACGCGAACACTCCATCGAGGTGCAGATACCTTTTCTGCAGGCTAGATTTCAGGGGTTCAAGATCCTGCCCATTGTCATGGGGCTTCAGGACGAAGAGACGGCGGTCGAGGTGGGGGAGGAACTGGGCAAGGCCATTCGCAAGCTTAACAGGAATTGCACAGTGGTTGCCAGCAGCGACTTCACTCACTATGAGCCGCAGGAGGTCGCCCGCAAGGTGGATGCTTTGCTCATCGAGGCTATCTTGAACATGGATGTTCGTGAGCTTTATTCCAGAGTTTACAGGTATAACGCCACGGCCTGCGGCTACGGGCCCATAGCTGCGACCATAACCGCTGCAAGGGCTCTGGGTGCTACCAGTGGCAAGCTGCTTCGCTACGCCACCAGTGGAGACGTCACAGCCGACTACAGCCAGGTTGTGGGGTACGGAGCGATAGTCTTCACGTGAGGAGGGCCATTTTCTGACTGCAGCATCGGCTCCCGGCAAAGTTATTCTCTTCGGAGAGCATGCTGTCGTCTCTGGCGCGACAGCGCTCGGTGGGGCCATAGATCTTCGAGCAAAAGTTACTTTGCGAGACTTGCCAGGAAAAATCTTGATCGATTCAGGCAATCTTACCCTCAGGGGATTTTCTTTTGATCTGGTCACAGGACAGGTGATCTCCTCCGAGGCGGCGCATGCTACCAGGTATGTGTCCGCCGTTTTAAAGGAGTATGAAGCCAAGAATCTCAAGATAAAAGTTGAGTCCAACCTTCCGCCTGCAGCGGGCCTTGGGTCATCTGCGGCCATCGTTGTTGCTACTATTGCCGCCCTCAATCAGCATTATGGCCTCGGGCTATCCAGAAAGGAGATTGCATCTGAGGCCCACAGGATGGAGAAGACGGTGCAGCAAGGCCTAGGCAGTCCCATGGATACCGCTCTGGCCACTTTCGGAGGCTACTTGCAGATCTCCACGAGTGTCCAGCCTCTTGATCTCCCTTCCCTGGAGATAGCAATAGGACATACAGAGCTTGCTCACGATACCAGGTTGGAGGTCAAGAAGGTGCAGAACCTTCTGGTCCGCTACCCTGACCTGGTCGGGCCCATATTCCAAGCCATTGGTGCCATCTCCATCAGGGCGGTCGCTCTGATCCGGGAGCAGCGGCTGGAAGAGCTGGGAGAGTTGATGAATATCAATCACGGTCTCCTGGAGGCCGTTGGCGTAGGAACAAGGGAGCTGAGCGAGCTGGTTTATGCGGCAAGGGGCGCCGGATGCGCCTTCGGCGCTAAGCTCACCGGTGCGGGTGGAGGGGGCTGCATGATTGCTCTGCCGTCGCCCAATGGATCGGCTGCCCTTATCACAGCCCTGAGACAGGCCAAAGGAACGGCTTTTTCAGTCAAAACAGGCAGCGAGGGTGTAAGGCTGGAGAGAGATTCGTGACGAAAATCCTGAAGATCGGCGGAAGTATTTTGACCGATAAGACCCGATCAGCCACTGCTCGCTCTACTGAAATCCAGCGTGTGGCCGCGGAGATTGCCTCGTCTGCTGAGGATTTGGTGCTAGTGCACGGGGCAGGTTCCTTTGGGCACATCCCAGCCAAAAAATACGGACTGCCTCAGAATTTCAGCCCAGAAGGTCTAAGGGTGACTCATAGCACAGTGGTCATGTTGAACGATCTTATGGTGGAAGCTCTAGGCAAGGCAGGCGCGTCTCCCATGCCAGTCCATCCCTTCTCTTGCACCCTACTCCGGGAAGGTAGGATCGAGGGTTTTGCCTTGGAGCCGGTAGAGGAGATGATACGTGATGGTCTCCTGCCTGTTCTACACGGGGATGTGGCAATGGATATAACCCGAAAGGCGGGAATAGTCTCGGGAGATCAGCTGGTTTCGTACCTCGCCAGGGCCCTTCGAGCAAAGATTGTAGCTGTTGGAACCGACGTGGACGGAGTGCTAATCTCGGGCAGGCCGCTGAAAGATTTAGCGAGATCGGATCTGCCCTCCATCGAGGGTGCGCTTGGCGGAAGTGCGAGCTTGGATGTGACTGGAGGCATGAGAGGGAAGCTTCTGGAGCTTCTTGACCTGGCGGATGCGGGAATTGAATCCGTGATCTTCAACGCCGCTAAAGATGGCAACATTGCCAGGGCGCTATGTGGGGAATCCGTGGGCACTAAAGTGCGGAGGTCGAATTGACCACATCCAGCCGTAAGCTCGATCATATCAGGATCTGCCTGGAGAAGCCGGTAGAGGCGCAAGATCGGCCCTTCGAAGATCTGATGCTTGTTCATAATGCTCTACCAGAGATCGATGAGATTGATGTCGATACCAGTTGCCATTTCCTTGGCAAAAGATTGAAAGCCCCCATTATCATCAGCGCCATGACCGGGGGCCATCCCGAAGTGAAGGATATCAACATCCGCCTGGCGGAGGCAGCCCAGGAGATGGGTGTGGCCCTGGGAGTAGGCTCTCAGAGGGCAGCTCTTGAGGATAAAAGACTGGTGGATACCTTTTCTGCAGTCAGGGATGCGGCGCCAGATATTCCCATCGTAGGCAACATCGGAGCTGTCCAGCTGAAAAGATCGGGCTCAGAGATCTTGGAGCGGCTGGCGGAGATGATAGACGCGGATGCAATCGCAATCCACCTGAACTTCTTACAGGAGAGTATTCAGCCCGAGGGCGATACAGATGCATGCGGCGTCCTGGAGGCGATTGGATCTGCAGCCAGGGGCTCCGTACCCATAATTGTAAAGGAGACTGGTGCAGGCATATCCATGGAAGCTGCCTTGCATCTGGTCAAGGCCGACGTCAAGATCATCGACGTCTCAGGTGTGGGCGGCATGAGCTGGGCAGGAGTTGAGGCTTACCGCGCAGCTGAGATCGGGGACTTTGAACTGGAGCAGATGGGAAGGTTGTTCTGGAACTGGGGAATTCCCACACCTGTCAGTATAGTTGAATGCAAGGCAGCGGGAGCGGATGTCATCTCATCCGGGGGGGTCAGAAGCGGCCTTGATGTCGCCAAGAGCCTGGCCCTGGGTGCAAGCCTTGCAGGAGCTGCCCTCCCCATGCTCAAGCCATCCACAGAGGATTCTTTGGCCGTGATGAAGGCATTGAGCGCCTACATCCGCGCGCTGCGAATTTCCATGTTCCTTACGGGATGCGAGGACATTGCGCGACTCCGCGAAGCACCTCTTGTGGTTCTAGGAAGGACCAGGGAGTGGCTGGAAGAACGGGGTTTTGATACGAGAAAATTTTCTGTTTATAGAGAGTTGGCAAGATGAAGGATATTGCAATCATCGCAGTCGGCGGCTACAACGAAATCGGCCGCAATATGACGGCGATCAGGATCGGAAAGGATATTGTGGTAATGGACATGGGCATTCGCCTGGATCGGGTGCAGATTCACGAGGACACTGACGTGGAATCGCTGCATGCCGCAGACCTGATAGCCATGGGTGCCATTCCCGATGACAGCATCATGAACAGCATTGAAGGAAAGGTCAGGGCCATCGCCTGTACACACGGCCATCTGGACCACATTGGAGCTATCTCCAAGCTGGCCCATAAGTATCATGCTCCCATCATAGCCACGCCTTTCACCGCGGATCTCATCAACCAGGAGATCAAGTCCGAGAAGATCTTCGGCGTGAATAATCCCCTCAAGACTATGAACGCCGGAGAGCGTTATCCAGTTACAGAGAACATCGAACTGGAGTTCATTCGCGTGCAGCACAGCATCGTGGACTGCGTCTTTGCCGCCATCCACACGCCCAAAGGCACGATAATTTACGCTAACGATTACAAGATCGATAGGTCTCCTACTCTAGGTGAGCCCCCAGACTTTGCCAGGCTCAGAGCGCTGGGAAAAGAAGGCGTCCTGGCGCTCATTACCGAGACTACGAATGCAGCCATCTCCGGAAAGACGCCATCTGAGAAGATTGCCAAAGACCTGGTGTGGGATGTGCTAATTGGTACCGAGGAGTCGAAATCTGGCGTCATGGTCACGACCTTCTCCTCCCACATCGCCCGCATCAGGGCTATCATTGAGGCTGCTCACAAGATGGGCAGAAAGCCTGTGCTTTTAGGCCGGTCGATGGAGAAATACTGGGGTACAGCGGTACGGACGGGCTACGCGGGCCAAGGAGAAGTTACTGTTTTCGGAAGGAGAAAGTCTGTGGACAAAGCGATGAAGAGAATGATGAGCGAAGGCAAGGAAAAGTATCTTCCCATCATGACCGGCCATCAGGGAGAACCTGGAGCCATCCTCAGTCGCGTAGCCAACGGGGAGACCGATTACCTGGTCGAATCCGGGGATAAGATCATCTTCTCCGCAGGGATAATCCCTCAGCCCTTGAATGAATCCAACCGGCACACCGTGGTGACTAAACTGAAGATGCGGGGCGGCAGGATCTACGATAATGTGCACGTCTCCGGGCATGCGTGCCGAGAGGATCACTGGGAGCTCCTGCGGATGATAAACCCGGAGCACGTCATACCAAGCCACGGAAACCTGGTCTCGCACGGTAACTACCTCATGATGGCAGAGGAAAACGGCTATTCCTTGGGCTCCAATATTCATTTGGTAAGAAACGGTCAAGAGCTGCTGATCGATTAGCCGAAAAGAGGCAGATGATGATGGACAAAGAGCTGGAGAAGCGTGCTGCGCTGGTATCGGGTGCCATAGAGCAGCTGCTACCGATAGTGCACCCGCGTGGGCTGTATGAAGCAAGCAGGCACCTGGTAGACTCCGGCGGGAAGAGGCTGCGGCCATCCATGCTACTCCTGGCGGCTGAGGCAGCCGGAGGAGATGCAGAAGCGTTTGCGCCAGCTGCAGTCTCCATTGAGCTGATCCATAACTTTACGCTCATTCATGATGACATCATGGACAATGCTGACGTGCGGCGCGGCCGCCCGGCGGTACACAAGCTCTGGGGAGAATCGGGCGCTATTCTGGCGGGAGATACCCTCTATTCCAAGGCCTTTCAGGTTCTGGGCATGACGCCCGCGAATCCAGAGCACATCTTGTGTGCCATGAACGTGCTCTCTTCGACCTGCACCGCCATCTGTGAGGGACAGTGGCTGGATCTGGAGTTCGAAGATCGGACCAAGGTCTCTGAAGAAGAGTACATGGAGATGATCGAGAAGAAGACGGGCGTGCTTTACGGTGCATCCGCCAGCATAGGTGCCATCCTCGCCGGAGCCTCGAACCAAGTGGTCTGCGGCCTGGACGAGTTCGGCAGGTTGACCGGCATGGGTTTTCAGCTTCAGGACGATGTCCTGGACCTTACGGCGCCTGAGAGCGTTCTGGGAAAGCGGCGTGGCGGCGACTTAATCGAAGGAAAGAAGACTCTGATCATGATCCACGCCTCCGCTCACGGAGTAGATGTGGATGTCTTTGGCCGGAAAGATGCCGCTTTTGGGGAGATAGAGAAGGCCATATCCGTACTGGAGTCGAGCGGATCGATAGATTATGCAAGGTCCCGGGCGGCTGAGATGGTGGAAGCGGGAAAGCATGCCTTGCGGGTTCTTCCTGACTCCCCAGCGAAAGCCCTGCTGCTGAATCTAGCGGATTACATGATCCGACGAAGATATTAGGCGCGGGTTGGTTTGGACAGTCAGCTTCACTGGCCGGTCAAGAGCATTTTCGGGTTGCCTCCTTCAGGAAATTGCCGCTTAGGTGATCCTTCCGAGGCTGAAGCCAGCCAGTGGACATGCTTGCTGGGCCCAATGCACCGACCTGGCCTGCAGTAGATGTTTGCCCGACTGGCAGCGCATCGTTGACCATCAGCTTTACGAAGCCTTGGCGCGTTACCAAGCTGGCTAGCCATCAATGCTGAAGAGACGGGTGGCTCGGGGAGCGCGTGGAGCCAGAAGCCGCGAGGATCGCAACAATAATCGCATGCGGCCTTCACAAGTGCTTAGAGCGCTACGAAATACCAACCTATGACAGCTCCCTTGGGTCGCGTTTGACTCCACAGGCATTCAGCGTGACACGTCCTCAATCACTTCATATAGATGATAATCGGCATTCTTAACTCGGCTTTTTGAAACTTTCAAGGCGTCACGTATATCTTCAAACCATGCTAAGCCTTCATCCTGGCTTCTCCATCGAATGAAATACGCAACTCGCGCTCTATCTAGACTTTTATAAACTTTAAAGGATATAAATCCAGGCTGCTTTTCTGCAATATCCTTCAAGATCTCTGAAACAGTATCAACTATTGCTTGTTGATCTTCAGGTTCAACCGTGATGATATTGATAAGCTCAATCGCATTCCGATCATTTGAAATGACAGCCATGAATTTCCCTCATATTTGGCGATATATCCATTTAAGGCCTAATTCTTATTAAATCCGTTACCATCTTTTGCCCGTCGGGTTCTATGCATGGCTTCCATCGGTATTGACATCGGACCAAGGTAGCCGTATCCCCTCGACTGCCTCGCTCGGACCGTCTCGCGTCGCTGTCTGGAGCCGCCTGCATTGGCTGCTTTTCCGTGAAAACTCCTACCTCGTTGCCATCCTTGTTCCGGATGGCGAAATTTCTAGTTCTCTTTCTCAGACATAATGTCCCTCCTGCGCAAAGATCGATATGCTCTAATTGATCTGATTGTAATAAATTGATTCCCTGAGCCAGCTGGTGAACTTCGCAACGAAAAAGCAATTGCCGCGAGAAATACCACACATTTTGGATCTGAATATATGAATAGATTCACGTGCATTACATATTGGAATTTTAATTTTGCTAAAGGCATTAGACATAAAATTGGAGTGGTTATGCTCACCCGCAGCCAGAGCGCAAAACAAGTATTCATTAAAAATAGATGGTTCAGGCATTTATGATGCCTGAATTATTTTAAAATCCTTGGTATTACTGAAATCTGGCCTATCATGCCCATATAATCGTGGAAGATACAGAGATATTTGTAAGTTCCGGGCGTGTCGAAAGTGAGGGTATTGTTTTGTGGTCCAGGTAAAGGCACCATAGTCCCCCATATTATTCCAGAGTTGAAATACCCCTTTCCACTGTAAACCTTACCGCCAGCGGGTATCTGCGCCACCTGGTTCAGAATAAACTTCGGTGGACCTCTCTGCTGCGGCTCTACGAGCACGAGTTCCGGTTCTTTACCTCCTGATAGGAAGGTGACTGTATGTGGAGCCTCTACGTCTCCTTGCGTCCACTCAACTGCATCGCCGGCATGGACGGCATGGATGGTTATATCCGTTGGGATAAAGCGCATCAAGGCAATGCTGCCATTGCCATACCCTAACTTTATCTCATGGATGGTGGTGCCATTCGGCCCAGGACGTGTAGATTCATTTCCGGCCTTGAATGTTGCCTTCAAAGCGGCCTCCATATCTGCTGCAAAAAGTTTAGCGGCCTCTAAATCGATCTGCTCTTGTGTTTTGGGATAAGGAGTACCTGAAGGTTGTACTACGACTCTGCCCTTCATCATGCTATGGAAGGCGCAGAAGTATTCAAAGTCACCAGGTTTGGTAAACGTCAGATTGTATTCTCGGAGGAAATTCGGTGCCACATCAAGTTGTCCAGAACCGGTTAACGTTGTCCCATTATAGGTCGAACTACCTTGTGAAAGTATTGCCAATTGGTTAAGTAGCCAGCGTTGACTACTATTATTTTCTGGAATGATAAGGTCTAGAATCTTTTCTCCTGGTATTTGGAATGTAACGGTATGTGGCTCAGATCCTTTTAGCTTCCATACGATTTTATCGCCGACATTGATGGTTATATTTTCAGGATAGAAACGCATGAACTGCCAAGCGCCTGAGGGACCATATTCTTGGGGTTCAATTGCGGCTTCCCCACCAACCAGCACCGTCCAGGTTGTAGGGCCGGTTTGAGCGGCTCTTGAATGTTGAATCTGCGCAGAAGCAGCACTGATAAATGCAGCGAGCGCCAATATACAAACCGCATTGAACACTACGATCCACCTGTGATAGAGAATATGCTTATTCTGTTTTCCTAACATGGACATCCCCCTCCGTTAAGATCATATTGCGATTCCAAAAAAATCACAGATCTCTTTAGTACTTCTTGCTTTTTATATCTTTTTAATCTAATCGACCGCATACGATCTGGTAGAACAGGCAAATCAATGAATTTATCCATATTTAATTTCATAAGGAAAACGTTTTTGTTCCGTAAAGTATAGGCGTTCCCGAATATCTACACTCGCATCATTGGAGAGCAGAATGCGGCCCATGGCTATTCACCCAAGCAAAATGTTGCAGACCATAGCTTTTCCTGCTCGCCCAAAGTTTCGCTTCTCCAGCCTTTTCTGGAGCCCTCGTCGATGAACTCCAGCAAGAGGCAAGATAAGTCGAATCAATATTGAATCAAGCAAAGGCCAGCCGCAATAGATTATTATGCTGAAAACTGAAAACCGCAGTTAAGACGCAAAAATGGCGTTTTGATATTTTTATTTTAATCTGAGGAAAGTCGTGGAACTATCGACCAAAAGCTATTTGGTTTAAATGACCCCTCTTTAGAACCTCAAAGGGCGACACAAGATGACGAATGATATCAGTAAAGAGTCAGTAAAAAAGCTGCTTGATCACTGGATCGAGCACAACGAAAGCCACAGCCGGTCTTTCCGCGACCGGGCCGGGCAGATCCAGGCGATTAGCCAAAAGTCCGCTCAAGATATAAACGAGGCGGCGGATCTTATGGATAAATGCACTGAGATGCTGAAGAGAGCATTGCAGGATCTTTAAAATTTAGGAGATTGTAAATGGAATTAGTTTACACCTATGGGATGGATAGCGATAAGGCCATGAAGAAGATGCTTGATGAGGAATTCTGGAAGCGGCTCGGGCCTACGGTGAGGGAGTGCAAGGCCATGGGCCTGGATAAAGAGGGCATCTGCATCTACATCAAGGCCAGGGATGAGCTGGCAGAAGAGGCCCGAAAGCTCCTGGCGGAGTCGCCCGCAAAGGAGCTGAAGGGCGAGGATGGCGAGCGGCTGCTCAAGGCCTTCCGGGATGAGGCTGAGGCGGCAGAAGCTGGGATGGGAGCGATTTTCGGGTAGGTCCGAGGAATCCCAATCCATTTTTGCTCGTCTTGGTCGAATTTTTTGGGATTTTCGTCCAATTCCGAGGTTTTTTTTACAGACCGAATTCGAAACTAAGCTACTTTTTTAATCTTTTGCGATGAATAGCTTGAAGCTCTTTTTTGGTAGAGCTTCTATCAAGCAAAACTTTACCTTCCAAAAGGCAAATAAACTTGTACGCTCTCCGCTAGCAGCATATGTCTCATTTCCTCGTGGTCCTCGGCACTACTTCTCACTCCGGCAAGAGCACCTTGGTTGCCGCCTTATGCCGCCTGCTCAGCAATCGCGGCTTTCGGGTCGCGCCCTTCAAGTCCCAGAACATGAGCCTCAACTCCTGGGTGACCTGCAACGGCTCGGAGATCGGCATTGCCCAGGCGGTGCAGGCCTGGGCAGCACGGACGGAGCCCTGCGAATTCATGAATCCTATCCTGCTCAAGCCCAAGGGCGATCGCACTTCTCAGGTCATCGTCCTGGGAAAGCCCGTAGCCGATAGATCGGCTGAGGAATATTACCAGGGCATCGAGGGCCTGAAGACGGTGGTGGACCAATCCCTTATGGAGCTGGAGAAGGATTACGATTACATAGTGGTGGAAGGGGCAGGTGGCGCAGCGGAGATCAACCTCTTCGAGAGGGACATCGCCAACATCTACGTCGCCCGCCACCTCCAAGCGCCCATAATCCTGGTGGGCGATATCGAGCGCGGAGGCGTCTTTGCCAGCCTCTATGGCACTGTTCAGCTCCTGCCCGAGGATATCCGGTCGCTCGTGGTGGGCCTGGTGATCAACAAATTCCGCGGTGATCCTGCCATCCTCGAATCGGGGTTGGATTCGCTGGCTGGGCTTACCGGCATTCCCGTCCTGGGCGTCCTGCCGTATCTTGATCTGGCCATACCCTCGGAGGACTCAGTCTCTTTAGGCGATAAGCGGGCTCGATCGGGCGGCAGAGTGGAGATTGCCGTGATCAAGCTCCCCCGCATCAGCAACTTCACAGACTTCGAATCCCTGGAGCGATTTGCGCGAGTCAGGTACGTAGCCCTGGGCGAGCCCCTGGGTAATCCCGATGCTGTGATCATCCCCGGCACCAAGAACACGATCTCTGACCTAAAGGAGATGAGAGAAAAGGGAATGGATCGACAGATTCTTTCTCTGAAGAATACGCCCGTCCTTGGCATCTGTGGAGGCTATCAGATGCTTGGCAGAGAAATCGTTGACTGCGGCATAGAAGACACGGTGGGAACCGTGCCGGGGCTTGGCCTACTGGATGCAGTGACTCGCTTCGATCTTTATGAGAAGAGAACCGTGCAGGTCCAAAAGACAGTTACGGGCGGAGGACCGATTCTGGAGAATATACAAGGCCAAGCGGTCACAGGATATGAGATCCATATGGGCATAACGAGCCCCCAGGGCGAGGCTGCCTTCGGAGACGATGGAGCTGTGGCCGAGAACGGATTGGTGATCGGCACATACCTGCACGGGATCTTTGAAAACGAAAACTTCCGCAATGCATATCTCGATTTCCTTTATTTGCGCAAGAACCTGGTGCGAGACCAAAACGACGCAAGTGGTGATGGCTTCGATGAGCTGGCCAAGGCGGTCGAGGTCAGTCTGGATTTGGAGAAGGTCTGGCGAATGCTCGACCTGGAATAGGACATGAAGCTAGGCGTGCTCTTCTCCGGCGGTAAAGACTCCGTCTTCGCCTGTCACCGCGCCATGGAAAAAAACGAGGTAGCCTGCCTGATAACCCTTGTCTCTGAGAACGAGGACAGCTACATGTTCCACACGCCCAATGTTCGCTGCACAGATATGCAGGCAAAAGCCATGGGTCTCCCCCTGCTCTCCTGGCCAACCTGCGGCGAGAAGGAGGAGGAGCTTCAGGATCTTGAGGCAGCCATTGTCGAGGCCAGAGAGCGGTACTGCATCCAAGGCGTCGTGACTGGTGCCATCGAGTCCGTCTATCAGGCGGCGCGCGTGCAGAAGATCTGCCGCCACTTGGATCTTTGGTGTTTCAATCCCCTCTGGCAGATCAACCAGGTGGCGTATCTGAGGTTACTGCTCTCAGAGGGCTTCAGAGTGATAATCTCTGGAGTCTTTGCCTACCCTTTTGATTCCTCCTGGCTGGGAGCTGAGCTGACAAATGATCGCATCGAGGAGCTTGCAATGCTGCAGAATAAATATCAAATAAACCCCTCCGGAGAGGGCGGCGAGCTGGAGACGTTCGTCCTGGACGGTCCTCTTTTCAAAAAGCGGATCGAGATATTGAATGCTTCCAAAAGCTACGATATCTACCGAGGATATTTTGCCATCAAGGAGATGCGGCTGGTGGAAAAATGATACTTCTCGTGGATTTATGCTACAAAAAGAACTCTTTATCCCATTACGAGTTCGTGCAACCCATTGCTTCCCATCTAACTAGTTCTGGTTTTGTTTGCGAGATAATGCACTTTACCGATGTAACGAGGGATGCATTGGACCTTTGCGATAAGATAATCCTCTGTGGCACGGCTCTAAAGGACAATTACT
>CAZPUO010000013.1:0-20531 GCA_964589745.1 uncultured Methanotrichaceae archaeon | reverse complement strand
ATATATGTGTAAGAATTTTTCTTTTAAGAGTTCTATTGGGTTTCCAATAGAAACTTCCTTTTCTACCCGATACATTTTCACCTAATGCAGCTCTCGATCTGCTTAAAGCTGGATTGGCCCTATAATCTGTACTCCTATCTTTGCTCTTGTATTCGACTCTGCCGCCGCCAATATGTTCCAGATCAATTAACCTCTTATCTACCTCTATTGAATTTTCAATGGATCGAATAGAGCCTCGAAGACCTATTTGGGTTAAGGAAGGGATTTCGATAAAGTTAGCCAATTCGTCAAAGTAGGAATTCTTAATACGTTCGTAATATGCTCCATTTGGGAGTCTCTGGATCATAAGTTCTGCATTACCTGAGACCAAATTTACTCTAAATGTAGTAATTCCTCGTGATATATTGATTTGATAAATCTTTATATATTTATCGCCTTCAATTTTTTCATCAATTGGCTCCTTCCATAATCTTTTTTCTATCCATTTAAATTTCAAAATCCTATCGTTATGAAGCACGCTAGATAAAGTGGGTTCATTTGGGATAATAATGCTGTTTCTATTATTATATCCTGCATTCCGCATTAACGCTCCAATCCATAATATTTTTCGCAAACCGGCCCGAATAGCCGAATAATCTTAACAAGATTGTCATTCAAATTAGCAATCTTCTGGTGCATTTCTCCATTGATCCAGACTGTAGCCTCTGTAACTCCCATGAAAAGAAAGACTATCCACTTGAATGTAGGTTTTTGGGTTGGCTTTTTCAATTGGTTTGGAACGGTCTCTCCTGTTTCACGCATTCGTTTTCTGAGCATCCACTCCGCCACAGAATAGATCATGAGGGTTAAGACCATGATCATGGCAAGAGCTTCAATGCGTTCTTCTTTCTTGAGATACACCTCAGCAACTCGGAAGCTCTTATCTTTGAGGAATCTGAAACCACGTTCAACCGCTTGTTGACCTTTGTAATAGCTAAGAATAGTATTGGGATCGAGATTGAGGTCATTCGTGGCAAGAATGAACCTTCCAAGCTTGGATTTTGCTTCGGCTATCTTTTCAGCATTGAACTCGATCTCTGCCTCGATCAGATGGACTTCCAGAAGCTCTTCTCCATTTTTCGGTCGTCCCCGCAGCTTTCCGTTTCTCCTGGTGATTAATTTGACCGATAGATCCTTGAATCTATAGAAAGGATGCTCAGCTAACCATAATTCAGCCTCTTTTCTTGCATCCGCCTCACAAGCGAACTCGCGACGCTTAAGCTTGGCCAGGGATCTCTCTGCTTGCTTGTTCTCTTTTTCGAGCTGCTTTTCAAAGGTCTTTTCCTTGCGCTCCTGCATCGGCTGAGACTGATAAAGAACCCATTTCTGCGGGATACCTCCATAGTTCGAGGTCGTAGAGAAGCATTTGTACCTGGAATCCAGGCATTCAGCCACCTCGACATCGCGATCTAGCAGACTTTCGCACTCAGTTATTGTTGCAGGGATGCGGGTTATCCAGAGAATCTTGGTTCCGAGTTGCTGGATATTCTTCTCGCTATAGACGGCGCTATCTGCTATGTAATAGGCGGCATCGTCCAAATTAAGGCCATTCTTGATCTTCATGAAGGCTTCAATGATCGTGCTTTTATCTGATGCATTGCCGGAATAGGCTTTAGCAAAAAGAGGTATTCCGTCCTGGTTCGTTACCAATCCCAGGACAAACTGCTTCAGATCCATCCTGCCGTCTTTGGAATGGCCTAGTGTTATCTCGATAGCGCTCTGACCATCGTATCCTTCATACTCACCTTGAACACTAAAGCTCGTAGTATCGGCATGAAGCCTCTGGACGCCAAGATCCAGGTGACTCATCACGTTCAGAGCTATATCATTGAAAAATTCCGTGGGTCCATACGCGGAAATCGCATCAAGAGTCCTTCCCAGAACATCATCGTTTAGATCAGCAGCCGTAACGCCTTCCCCGAGCAACCTCTCAATAGGCAGCTTTTCATAGAATTCTGGAAATAAATATAGCCTCTGACCAACATAACCCAAAGCATTCAAAATCATAGCTTTGATGATTTTTGAATGCTCTAGATTGTGATTTCTGAGCTTAGGAATTCGATCATCGATTATCTCTGCAATTTCGAGCTGATCGAATACGCCAGCAACCAAACCTAAATGCTCCAGTGGAAGGGTTCTTATCTCCATTCTCGCTACTCCCAAAACGGGATATAACGAGATATTTAATAAAGCTTTGCAATAAATTTCAGCGGAAATGTTTGGAAATTAGACCGTTAATGCGAAACGAGGGTTGAACCTTTCTTCAATGTTCAAAGTGCAACATCACCCGACAAACTCCATCTTTGCAGTTCGAGGTCACTTTATCAGCCAGCTTCCTGACGAGATCGACGGAGAGCCCAGATAGACTTCCTTCGTCCGTTAAATCCGGAACTGACCGGGAAAGGTCCTGAAGTGGAAACGGTTTCCCATGATATTGAACGGACAGGTCCAGGTTGAATTCATCGAATCTCACGTCCACAACTACCTTCTCTTCGGCCAGATTGAGCAAAGTCACTGTTTCGGCTATCTCATTCAGCGCCGAGATCGCCTTGTAGATCACTTCTCTTCTAGCTCCCCAAGCCTCTCCCTGGATTTCCATGAAGGAGAAAATATCATCAGAAGTGCTCTTTCCGGGCTCTAGAGTTAATTGGACCTTCCTGGCCAGGCCCAGACGAAATAGAAAGGTCAGGGCTATGGCCAGCAGGGTTGCCAAATAGAGCGTTGAGCTTAAGATGGGACGTACCAAGGTATTCGGTATCTGGGAATAGACATCCACTAAGCCCATCACGGAAAGCCCAAATATGAGGGAGATTCCCAAAACGAAGATCTTTCGGGAATCCATCATCCTGGACATCATCATCTGCAAGCCGATGATGACGATGAAGCACACCGCAAATATGGGCGTTGCACCCATGACGGGCTGCGGCATGATCACGAAAATCTCTGCAATCCTGGGAAGAAAGGCCAGAGCAATCAGAATGCCTCCTGTGGAGTAGGCGATCTTCCTGCTGGTAGCGCCTGTAGCCAGACTGAGACCGATGTTGCTGGAGGCTGAAGACTGGCCCATTCCTCCCAAAAGACCGCTCAAACTCATTCCTATGCCATCGGACAAAAGTCCCCGTTTGATGCTCTGCATTTCAGGACGCTTCCAGTCCAGGTCATTGATCTTCTGGCAGGTGGTTATGTTGCCGAGGGTCTTTACTGAAGCGCAAAGGCTGGAGATGGCGAAAGGTATTATCAGGGACAGATCAAAGGACCATCTTAAGATACTGAAATTGGGCAGAGCAACCAGTGGAGCATTGAATACCCTCTGAAATTGTTCTGGGCCGAGGAGGCCGAAAAGATACGATGCAGCATAGCCCACGATCATGCCTATGAGAACTGAGTAGAGCTTGGTCTTTCCCTTGCTCCAGATCGTTATGCTCACCATGGTTCCAAAGGTAATCAGTGAGACCAGCAGAACCGTCGGGTCAATAGTCGAATGGCCCTCTTTCAGCCCAAGGAAGTTGGGAACGGCCACAGGTATGATCGATATGCCAACCATCGCCACCACCAGGCCGGTCACTTCAGGCGTAAAGATGAATCTCAAGCGCTGCACAATCCTGGACACTGCGATCTCGAAGAGACCGGATATCGCTGTCATGCCGAAAACCAGGGGTAATCCGCCCATCTTGGCTGCTAGCAAGGACGCAGTGATATAGGCAGGCTCACAGACCGCTGGGGCAAAGTATCCTGATCCAATGCCGCGCCTATTCAGAACCTGGAGAATGGTGGCTAAGCCCCCTGCCAGAAGGGACATGCTGACAAAGAAAGCTGCCTCCTCATCGGTCCCGGAGAAGCCATGTATCACAATGAGGGCGAAGGTAATAGCAGTGGTGACTTGAAAGGTATGCTGAAGGCCCAAGAGGATGCAGGTAGGAAGAGGAACCTCATCATCCACTCCGTAGATGAGGTCCGGTGGCTTTCGCCTGGCTGGCATAAGAATCTCCCTGTTATTTCCACCACTCAATTGCCAACCAAGCTATTCAAATTATCGTTTATGTTCGGAATTGACCTTTTATCCATCGCCATTTGATCTTTTTTTGCATAGTTTTAGCCGTCTTTGGCTCAGGAAGATGCCCTTTGGCAGCCCTTGATTCGTCTCCAGGGCTCCTGGAGCAGCCCGTGCGCCCGCAGAGCGCCTATCCTTTCATCTCTTTAACCCTCAGGAAGATCTGCTTCATGGTATCCTCGTTGCTCTCTGTGAAAGAAAAGGGCGAGCCGGTGAAGGGCTGGAAGTAGACGGGCACGTCGTCCAGACGGTAGAAGGTTCCGTCGCACTCCATGGCATCTATCACTCCCGGCAAAACGACCTGGGAAATCATAGTGGTAGGGCAGGGCGCGATATCGATACAGGCTACAGGGATCTCGGCCAGATAGCCTGCGCAGGCCGCCGGAAAGTGCGAGACCGGATCGGCTGAGACTATCAGTGCTGCATCCACGTCATGCTCTCGCAGCACATCCACAGTCGTGTACTCGCCGGGGTTGTAGCGGGGATAGCCGCGCGCGAAATCCAGGCCGAAGGGATATCCGTAGAGGTAGGAAGCGACCTGGTTAAAGCCGGCGACATTGCAGTGGCCGCGCAGAGCGCCGATCACGAACTTGGTGCGGTTGTTCAGCTCCTTGACCAGGTTGAAGGCTGCTTCAGCGTTGCGATGCTTTCCGAAGGATGAAGCGATGCCCAGACCCACGTAGATGGCCCCGAAGTTGCAGCCTAACATCATCTCCAGCATGTCCTCCATCTCAGAGATGGAGACGCCTGTGACATCCTCCACAGATGGGTGAGGCTTTTTGCCGTGCAGAAGCGTCAGCAACGCGGACAGAAGCTCGTAATCGGTATTGGGTTTGAGCTGGATGTGCAGATCGGAGTTCCCAGCGGTGATGCTCTTTCTCGGGTCCACGGTGATGACGGTCCGATCAAACCTCCCCCGCCTTGTCCAGTAACCTCGGGGGTAGACTCCGTAGCGGGACATGTGCCTCGGCATGGATTCCAGGGGATTGGAGCCCCAGTAAACTACCAGATCGGACCGCGATTTGCTCTGGCCGGCGGTTGCACCAACGCGGCCTGCTTCCTGGATGCCCATGGCCGTAGGCCCGTGGCAGACGGTGGAGTTCGAGTCTGCGATCGCGCCCAAGAACTCGGCCAGATGAAGGCCGACCTCCATGGCTTCGCAGGAAGTCTCGCTGCCCATGAAGATCAGGGGGCGCTTGGCCTTCACAAGTATCTCTGCCGCTCGATCTACGGCTTCTTTCCATGACGCAGGGCGGAAGCTCCCGTTCTCTTTGAGCTGTGGCTCACGGATCCTGTGGTGGCTGGCGATCTCCTGGAACTTGGCATTGCCCATCTTACAGGCGTTCCTGGTTACCATTCCGTTCTCGCTGAGTTCCACCTGGATGTCATCGCAGGATGCTCCACAGACAGGACAGATTATGTTCTTGAAGGCCATGATCAGCTCCTAACGTAAAGTTTTTTGACCAACTCTTCGGCGCTCAGAACATCCTCTTTTGTGGCAACGATTTGCACGGGCGAGCCTTTGTACAGAGGCGATCCGGTGGAGAAGGTCTCGGGGCTCACCACCACATTCGACCATATCGCTCGGGGCATGAAGACCTGGCTTGCCGGCACGGATTCTTCAGGGTGAGCGTAGGCAGCCACGCTGTACTTGCCGTCTTTAGAGGTGATCTTCACTTTCTGCGGCGACCCTAAGTCCCTAAAATCACCGGAATTCATCTTGCAGACGGCACATTCCTCGGTGTAGTCCCTGGTGAGCTTGCTACCACCCTTGGCCAGCCTGCCCTCCTCGATGGTGCTTCCCGTGTTGAGCAGAAATTCCTTCATCATTTTCCTCGCCCCTCTTGTAGAATAAAGAGACTGAGCATCGTCTCCATTGGCCTTATCCCTCCTTGCAGTAGAGCACTCCCTTGGGGTTCTTGCTGATGGCATAGTCCCCGGAAAACCTGGCAAACATTCCTTCCAGCTCCAGTTCGCCCAGCTTTGGGTTTGTCTCTCGGCCAGCCTCCACAAGGCCTGGAGAGAACTGCTTGATCTTTCCGAGGACTGCGATGGTTCCCCCGGTCATCTCTGCTCCTATGCCTCGGACAGCATTGCCCTTGACCAGGATCAGCCCGCCGCTCTGGCGTATGCCGCAGAAGTTCTCCACGCTGCCTGCTACTACTATCTGGCCGCCGACCAGGCCGCCGCCTAATTGACTTTGCGCGTTTCCGTCGATCTGAATCTGGCCGCCCGTCATGCCCCTCCAACTTCCTCGATAGCTGCAGCCCACGTGGTCTCCGGCGTTGCCCTGGATCTGCAGCAGACCGCCTTTCATCTCCATGCCTGCCCAGGGACCAGCATCGCCACGAACAAGAATGCTGCCTCCGGCCATCTCAGCCCCAAGGTGCATGCCGGCGGAGCCCGAAATCTCGATCTTTCCGGCCTTCATGCCCTGACCGATGCGCTTTACCCGGGAGACATCGCCATCAATCACTACCACCGTCTCCTCGACCTGGCCCGGTCCTTGCACCTCAACCTTGAAGAAATCGCTCAGCGGAAGCTCTACTGGGCCCTGCCAGACAGTCAGGCACTCTATTTCCTTTCTTCTTTTTCCGGCCAAGGTGTCGGCCCGGATGACCTCGGCCTCCAGCATAATTTCGATCTTGCCCTTGGGCCGGAGAAGTACTTCTGCCATCATCCTCACCTCCGAGCTACAGCCTCCAGGGGCATATTGGCCTGGATAGCCACAGGATTTTTCAGATACTTGTCCGGCACAGGATAGTTGGCGAAGCCGATGGTGTAGTACTTGAACCACTCTTTAACGTCGGCCAGCATCTCCTTCTCCAGCGTCTCATCCACGAAAGGAGCGCTGTAGAATCTGCGGCCATCGGGAACGTTAAGAATCTCGCCTCTGCGGGCAACTATCTCTCCGTCTTTAACTGTGTACTCAGCCTGAGAGAAGGCCCTCTTGATTTTAGCGTAGTCGTTCACATCCAGACGGGTGGGATCGAGATCGTAAATGGTAACATCCCCGTCGGCGCTTGCGCCCAAGTGGCCTTTGCGGTTGGCGATGCCGATGGTTCGAGCCTGATTGCTTCTTGTCACGATGGCAATCTCAAAGAGGCTCATCTCTCGCTCGATGCCTGCCAAGCTGGATCTTGCGCTGGCCCAGGCGTGGCACCCTTTGATGGTGTCATCCCTTGCTTTCTTGGACATGAGCCAAGCGATGACATCAGGGTACTGGGTGAAGACCCCGCCATTGGGATGATCAGTGGTCATGATGGTCTTCCAGGGGTCCTTGATCAGAAGTAGAAGCTCCAGACCCATGGCCCATTGCACGCTGTTGATGGGGCTGCTCTTGAGATACATGTAGGGAATAACTCCCGAGCCGCACTCCAGCTCCACATCCGTATTGGACCACTTCTGGCCAGAGAGCATGTATAGATCATGGATGGCCGGACCATCGCCGGTCATGGCTGTGCCGGGGCCGAAAGGCACGGCTCCGTTGTCGATCACCACGTGATCAACCCGGTTCACGTAGTCCACAACGCCTTGCACCCCTGAGCAGAAGTCCCGCCAGGAGGTTCCACCGAAGGAGCTGAACTGGGCGTGGGCCAGGTAGACGGTCTGCTTGCGCGTCGCGTCCATCTTTGTCTCTGCCCATTGGACATCTGTCTTGTTTCGCGGCTCAAGACCCTCCAATATCTGCAGCGAGTTGCGGGTTATCTCCCAGTTTCCTGGATGCCCCAGGTTGTTGGCATGAAGATGCAACGAGTTGGGCAGCCCCAGCCGCTCATTCACCTCCCCCAGGCCGCGAATCACCTCACGCGGAGTGACCTCAAAGTGAATGTTGGGCTCATCAAGGCTGTGCACATTCTGGGCCCAGCCCCAGTTCTCGACTCCTGCGGGGTTGACGCACTTTATGCCGTAGCCTTTGTGGGTCCGCAGCATCCAGGCTGCGTAAGCGGTGGCCTTCTCGATGTCGCCCTCCTTCAGGTAGCGCATGATGAACCAGTTGTTGCCTAACACCAGATAGGCACCCATGTCCAGGATAGGAGTGGCTCTCATCTCCTCATGAGTATGCCGCGCCTCCAGCGGAGGCATAGCTGCCTCAAAGACGGTGGTGTAGCCCATGACGGCGTAATCGTAGCCCTGCTTGTAAACAGAAGGGATGGTGTACCCGCTGCCTGAATGGGTCAGCGCTGTCTTGGAGCGAACGGACTTGTAGTGGTCTTCGGGCCTCATGAGACGACCGGCGTTAACCTTGGCTCCTGCTACGTGGGCGTGGGAGTCCACGCCGCCGGGCATGACCGTCTTGCCTGAAGCATCGATTACTCTGGCCTCCTTTTTTTCAGCGCCGGAAAGGTCGCCGACAACTTTTCCGTTCTTTATGAAGACATCCGTGACGTCACCGTTTATATCATTCAAGGGGTCGAAGACGTAGCCGTTTCTGATAATCATTGTTGCCATCAGACCATCTCCCGCCGTCTCAACCAAATGGCGTCCACAGGGCAGATCATGCCACAGGTGGCGCAGGAGCCGCAAACCTCCTGGTCCACGACCTTTACTGTGCCATTGGCCACCTCCAGAAGAGGTTTCTTGTCCAGCTCGTTGAGCTGGCCTGCTGCCAGGTAGGGATCGGATAAAGCGTTAACAGGACAGGCGATGACGCAGTTTCCACAGCCAAGGCAGGCTTCTTCATCCGTCTCAAGGACGGAGGTCAGAGTGGGCCAGGGAGCGAGAGGAGCAAGCTTCTTCTCGAAGGCAGTCTTTCCCTTCATCTGCGGGATTATCGCCGTCTTTCTGACTTTGATGGCCCTTACCGGGCAGGCCTGGGCGCAGGCACCGCAGTAGATGCAGGCCTCCTTTCGGTGCGTGACCTTCTCCACGATCTCGCCCTGCTCCCAGTCGCGGTTGAAGAGGGCGTTGGCCGGACAGGTGTGCACACAGGTCCGGCAGGCCTGGCATACTTCATCATCCCGGAAAAACTCACCCGAGAAAGGCTTCTCGAAGGAGATGGCCCCTGTGGGGCAAACCGCAGCGCACCAGCCGCAGTGAATGCACCGGTTAAGGTCGATGATCGACCTGCCCACAAATTTCAGGCTGCCGTCCTCGGCCAGATGCCTTTCCGTTTCCTCGATGCAGTCCCTTGGGCAGACATCGACACAAAGGCCGCAATGGACACATTTCTCGTTTATCTGCGTCGGCTTCAGGGCCACATGCAGGTAGCTGTCGTCCTTCTCCGCTTTGCCGCCCACTCGCACCTCCAGTGCGCCAGTGGGGCAAACGCGAGCGCAGAGTCCGCAAAAGGCGCAGGCCTCTTTTCTCTTCTCGATGTAGTCTTTGTCGATCAGTCCGCGAACAACGGCACCCACAGAGCCTATCACAAGTTCGCCTTTTGGGCAGACCTGAACGCAGGTTCCGCATCCTATGCATTTTTCGGGCAGATAAACCTGGCTCCTGTCCTCCCGGGATTCCAGCAATACCTCTCTCATCCACATCCTGCCTGCTGGGCATCGGTATAGAGGTGTATGGGTTAAGAAGGTTTGCATAAATGCTTATGCTTCACTTAGATATCAGCGTTTGCGTTTGAAATCCCAGGGGAGGTGTCAATTATGCTTCGTAATGTGTGGCAAGAATCAAGATCTGATCCGTGTATCTGAGATGTCGCGGCACTTTTTGGCTTTGATCACTTTCGCTTCGCACAGATTAGCCGTATATTTCAGGAGGAGTTCTATCAGCTCCAATTCGAGGGAGATGCAATGAAAAGAGTAGAAATGCGGCTCTTATTTGAGAAGACATTATCTTGCTATGGGACGAGACCCTGGCCCATTAAGCGATGTCAGAAGAGGTTGATAATATTCTCATTTATGCCCTCAATGATGATCGGATTCAACCTGGATGAAACCGAATTATTTCATCCTTGAAAGAATGTGTTTAAGAGGTAGGACGAAAGGGGTCCAGGCGCATGGCGAGATGGTGGCGCCAGTATTCTGATTGGAGGAAGGATGGTAAAACCCAGGGTCGCGGAAGCCGATAACGGAATTGCGGACGCGGAGTTGATAGAGGCTCGTGACCGCTCCATGCGCAGCCTGATGAACCAAGGCAGGCTGCAGACCGAGTCCCTTCTGAGATCGAGAATAGACCTGGGATGCGCCCTGGAGATCGGATCAGGGCCGGGCTATGAAGGGCTGGAGTGGCTGATGAGAACAGAGGACACAACCCTGAAGGGCCTTGATATCAGCGAGGACATGGTAGTCCTGGCGAAAAAGAATGTAAAAGATTACGGCCTGGAAGCCAGGGCAGAGTACTGCGTGGGAGACGCCGCACGAATTCCCTTCCTGGATGGTCATTTCGATGCCGTATTCAGCACCAACTCCCTGCACGAGTGGGCCAATCCCAAAAAAGTCTTCAACGAGATCTACAGGGTTCTCAGGCCGGGAGGTAAGTACTTCATCAGCGATCTGAGGCGCGATATGAACCCCGTGGTCAGGTGGTTCATCATCTTCAGCCTGTCTGGAGAGCCAAAGGCGATGCGCCAGAGATTCAGCAGCGCCGTTAATGCCTCATACACTCATCCGGAGGTGAGAGAGATACTGGCCCAGACCAAGCTCCCGGGCTGGAAGGTCGAGCAGACTTCCTTATATGTCGTCATCTCAGGAAGAAAAGAGTATAATCCTTAGAAAGTCCCGTCTTTTCTGGACTCCTGTTCAAAGATCGAGATTGACCCTTCTGTTTGCAGATCATAAGACGCGCCTTGGCTGATCTATTCCTTTTCCAGAACCTGATGCCCTCTATTGGTCTGCGCCGTCTTCCTTCGGCGCCTTCCTCCAGTCCGCCTGTGATTATCAGGCATCTGGAAGAGCTAAAAAAGTTGATCTGCCGAGGCGTCCATTCTTCCAGCAGACCCTGGTTTCATCAACTAGGCTTGAACTGTTCCGGACCTATCTTATTTTTCCTGGGATCATCTCTGTATCCTTTAAGCCTTGGCCTCGATCCTACAGGCCGCAACCTTGTACTCCGGGATCTTGGCTACAGGGTCGAGAGCATCAGAAGTGATAAGGTTCGTGCCGTGGTAGTGGAAGGGCATGAATACGACGCCCGGTCTTACCTTCTCCGTCAGACGAGCCTTGGCCTCTGTCCTTCCCCGGCGCGTGCTTACAACAACCAGGTCCCCCGATGCGATTCCCAGTCCACGAGCATCCTCGGGATGGATTTCCACGTAAAGCTCAGGATCGCGCTCCTGGAGGGATGGACTGCGCAATGTCATGGAGCCGCCGTTGTAGTGCAACACTATTCTGCCAGTTGTGAGCAGGATGGGATATTCGGGACTGGTGGTTTCCGCAGGAGGCTGGTTTGCCACTGCGGCCATCCTGGCCCTGCCATCCGGAGTCGAGAACCTCTGGGTGTGCAGGATTTCTGTGCCTGGATGCCTTTCGTCCGGACAGGGCCAGCGCAGGCCTCCGATCTTGGAGATCCGCTCTAGGGTCATGCCTCCGTATTGTGGCACTAGCCGATTGATCTCCTGCAGGACCTGGGCGGCATTTTCGTAAGGAAAATCAAGGCCCAGACGCTCAGCAATCTGGCAGACGATCAACATGCCTTCTTTGGCCTCCCCCGGCGCTTCCACAGCTTTATCGATCCATTGCACCCGGCGCTCCATGGAGGTATAGCTGCCGTCCTTCTCCGCCCAGGCTGCTGCGGGCAGGACCACGTCCGCCTCCCTCGCAGTAGCGGTCATGAATATCTCCTGAACCACCAGAAAGTCCAGGCTCTCCAGGGCCCGGCGGGTCTTCTTAACATTGGCATCGCAGACCACCGGGTCCTCGCCGATGATATACAGGGCCTTCAGGCGGCCGTCCAGGGAGGCCTCATTCATCTCTGTGGACGTCAGCCCTGGGCCGAGAGGAAGATCGGCAACGTTCCATGCTGCTTTGAAGTAATCGATTGTCTGAGGGTCGGAAGCCCTCTTGTAGCCCGGATAGAACTCTGGCATCCCGCCCATGTCGCAGTTCCCCTGCACATTGTTCTGTCCGCGCATTGGCCAGACACCGGCACCAGGGTGACCGACCTGGCCGCATAGCAGGGACAGGGTGGCACAGGTTTTGACGTTGTCAGTGCCACAGACGTGCTGGGTGATGCCCATGGAGTAGAGGAGAGCCGAAGCAGGGGACCTGGCAAAGGCTCTCGCTGCGCGGGCGATTTCTCCCGCGGGCACCCCGGTTTTTTCCGCCGCTTCCTCCAAGGAGCAGCTCTTCAGGCTCTCTTTAAGCTCCAGGAAGCCCTCTGTGCGGGATTTGATGAAATCCTCATCCGACAGTCCTTCGTCCACGATAACCTTCATCATTCCTCGGAGAAGGTCAATGTCAGAGCCGGGTTTTATGCGCAGATGAATGTCCGCCATCCAGGAGGTTGATGTAATTCTGGGATCGGCTACTATTACTACTGCGCCCTTATCCTTGGCCTTTTGCGCCCAGCGGGAGACGATGGGATGAGCCTCGGTGAAGTTGGTGCCGATGGCAAAGATGCATTTCGAGTTCTCCAGGTCCAGGAGGTTGTTGGTCATGGCTCCGGTGCCGAGCACCGCTCCCAAGCCCACGACGGTCGGAGAGTGGCAGAGGCGGGCGCAGTTATCCACATTGGGGGAACCCAAGAGGCGGGCCATCTTCTGCATGAGGTAGTTCTCCTCGTTGTTGCAGCGTGAAGAAGCCAGAAAACCCAAGGACGTTGGTCCGTGCTTCCTGATGTTCCGGGACAAGCCCTGCGCCACCAGATCCAGCGCCTCATCCCAGGATATTCTGACGAACTCGTCTCCCACTCGCTTCATGGGATACTTGAGCCGGTCCTCGTGATGAAGCACCTCCAGAACGGCATTTCCTTTAGGACACAGGGCGCCCTCGCAGGTGGGATGATCCACCATGTATTCTATTCCTACAGCCTGATTCTTGTCTACCACCAGGTACATCCCACAGCCGACAGCGCAGTAAGGGCAGAGTGATGGAATTAGCTTTGTGGACATCTGAAATCCTCCGCAAGAGAACTCGTGCTTGAAGGGTGACTTTTGAGGACAGAAGCATCAAGGCAGGTCTGGCAGAGCGCACTACTCTCCCGCATGGTGAAGCTCTCACCACAGCTCTCGCATAGCCTGATCACCTTTGCAGGCTTCACCGGAACCTCCAAATCCAGACGCTCCCAGGTGTAAACATTCTCTTTTGCTTCGAGGAGAAGGGAGACCGCCTCGGAATGAGGGACTTTGCAGGTATTCATGAACCAATCGTGCAGCCTCGGGTATCTGACAGTCTTGGCAGGATCGAGCGTGATCCTCACCGCTTTCACCAGGCCTCCCGGCGGCCCTCGCAGGCTGACCGTAGCTGCCATTTTGCCATAGTCCCGGATCGTCAGTCCCTTGTTGCCGATGGTGCAGCCTGCCAAGACCTGGAAGGGATCTGGAAGGCAGTTGTAAGTCTCGCAGATGACGAAGAGCCTCTCTTCTTTGGAGACATTCAGGACCCTGCGGGCGAGGTTGAGCATCTGGATACCTACGAAAGCACCGGTGCTCAGGTAGCCGTGAAAGGATACCACCCGATTAACCTGGGCTCGCAGCTCTGGATCGGCGATCTTTTGGATCATCTCCTGCATAAGAAGTCCCTGCCGCCAGTCTTATTCCGGCTCAGGCTTATCAAGGTTTGCATTGACGCTGACATTTGATGTTGTTTGCAAGCAAACCGGCTTTACCGGGAAATGAAGGAGGGAAAAGATGGTTGCAGCCTCTGCCATCAGTGAAGGTCGGGAAGAACTCGGCTGATTGCTCATAAAGAGCCAAAGGGCGACTCTTTTGGCCTTATTGGATTCTAGCAGAGCCTTCCGGTTTTTCTCACAACCCTGGCTTATCTCATCGTTGGGTTTCCCTATGATCTCAATTCTCAAGGAATCGATCACTCTGTAGCGATCATTACATTGGTGGCTTTAATCACTACATAGACATCCATTCCCTCTTTGAGATTCAACTTTTCGGCGGAGGCCCTGGTTATGACCGAGACAATGTCACCACCGACGGTCAGACGGACAGTGACCTCTGTGCTCACCGGCCCCTTGACGATACTCTGCACCTTTCCGGGCAGGACATTTCGAGCGCTGATCTTCATGGTCAAATCCTCCAAAATTTAATGGAAATGTATCATGTTATCTGCGGAATTAGCCTTTGCGCTTTGGCGAGCTGTGCAGATTGCATAGGCGCTATCAGGAGAATTCAGGCATCACTTTTCGGCCCATCACAGTCGAGGTTCATTTGTGATTTGAGGTCAGCGGCCAGGATCCTGAAAAGCTGCTCCACATTTCTGTGCAGCTCATCCAGGCTGCCATCGTTATGCAGCTTCAGATCGGCGGCCTTCATGGCTTCGCCCATGCCCCAGGAGAGCTCACGGCCCTCCCTTCTCTCCAGGGCAGCCCCCAGGTTATGGCATGAGGAGACGGTCTCTTCATCGGCTTGCCATGGCCGCGCCGGGTCGTCAGGGCGTCCTCTGTCGGCAAGACGTTTCATCCTTGCCCCTGCCGGAGCGCAGATCTCCACCAGATAAAAATCCTCGGCATTTGCCCGGAAAAAATCGGCCTCTTCCCTGGAGCGGAGGCCGTCCACTACTACTATATCCTTTCCTGTGGCCCTGGCCATCTCCAAAGTTCTTCTGGCCACAGCTGTGGGCCCTTCCCTGGCACGCAGTTCGCTACCGATGCGGCCCAAATTCTCATCGCAAGGCTCCAATCCCTGCCGGGCCGCCTCCAGGCGGATGACGTCACCCATAACCACCACGGCCAATCCAATCTGCTGGGCGACCCGAGATGCCTCACCCTTGCCGGAACCCGGCAGGCCCACAAAGCCGATGATCTTCAATCTCGTCACCCTTCCGCGCCAAAGCCCCTTTTCGATTATCTACTTTTCCAGATGGGATTGATTTCGGCCCTGATTCTGACAGTCACCAGAGCCTCGACTGGCCTTGCCATCTTCTTCAGGTTCTCCAGAGAGATGGGCTCGAACCAGGAATCTCCGTCTCGCGAGCGCCCCTGCTGGAGAACCAGGCATTCCAGGCGGTGGCCGGGAATCTCTGCTTTCAGCAAAGAGAGCGTTTCTGCGATCTCTAATACCTCGGAGCCGGAAGGCATCTCCGGGAAGATGGTGGTCCGGACATCAAGAGGAACGCCAGATGCCATACAGACACTCAGGCTCTCCCGGACGGATGCCGCCAAGCCCTTTTTTGTCGTGGCTCTCTCGTAATCCTGGTCTCGCAATGCTGCTTTGAGATCCAGAAACACCTTGTCCACAAGATTTTTCTTCAGCAGCTCTTCGAGCCGATCCGGATAGCAGCCCGAGGTCTCCAGGCCTGTAGCGAGATGCAGGCTTCTGGCCAGACGGAACAGCCTGGCAGAAGGCTCAAGCTGCAGGAGAGGCTCGCCTCCGGAGAGGACAAGGGCATCTACAAAGGGCCTGGATCTTGCTCGCTCCGATGCCTCATAAATGTCGAGCTGCTCCAAAGTGGAACCAGATGACTTCCTGGCTCCCGTCTCGCCTTTGACCTGGGATACGATCCGGGAGGCTAGGTTATGAAATTCGACGGGACTCTCTCCCGTTTGCAGCTCGCGGTTGTGACAGTGAGGGCAGCGCAGGGGACAGCCCCGCAGGAACACGACCAAGGAAGCTTTCCCCAGCCAGTCCACGGTGGAGAGGGGCACGATCCCGCCCAGGTTGACCTTCATTTCTTTCCTCTGAACGGATCGATCTCCACCGGCCTTTCGGCAAGCTTTCCCAGCCTCTCTTTCAGTTCACTCTCATCACGATTTGCCTTTTCTTCCAGGGCAGCAAGATCTCGACGGCTCTTGTCCAGGCTGGTCTCAAGGCTTCGGATGGCTTTGCGTGCCTGGGTCAGGGCATCCTTCAAATGCAGAGCTTCGCGGCTGCTTTCCGCCAGAAGTCCTTCCAGCTCTTCGATCTCTTTTTCCAGCTTGACATGCTGGGCTCTGGCATTTTGCAGCGATTTTTTCTTGATGAGAAGATCGATGTGGCCAAGGGTCTTCTCCTTCTTTCTGTCCTTCAGGCCAAGGCTGGCCAGATGACCTTTCAGCTCCTTCAGGGAGCCTGCAATCTCGCTATCCGGAACCTGAGAAGGACTGGCGCGTAGCTGCTCGAAGATGGCCTCATGCTGCAGACTGAGCCTATCGCTCGATCCCTGCTTCATGATTCTGCTCAATGCTTTGGTCAGGGGAACGATCAGATCAGCTACCTCCGCTTCAGTCTGGGATAGCTCTTGGCGCGTCTGGTCAAGATTTATCTTCAGCTCCTCAGCGCGCTGTCCTTGCTCGCTGGCGGCCAGCCTTTTTTGGTCCGCTTCCATGGCTGCAAACGAAGCCGAGAGCTCGGCGAGCTTCTCTTCCTCCACTTTTACCTTTCCTCCGAGATCATCGATCCGAGACTGCTCCTCATCAAGTCTGGCCACCAGCTCCCTGGAATACCAGATCTCCTCCAGCTCCTTTCGCCTTTTGCCGATCTCTTCTTCCAGCTCTACCAGGATGTGGCTGATTTTGGTTAGGTCGGAGTTAACACTCTCGATATTCTTCTGGAAAAGGGCAGCCGCATAGCTCTTGGCCCTGGCAAAGGTCGTCACCGTTCTTTCCAGTCCCTTCACCAGGGTCCAGTGGTGCTCGGAAGCCGATTCGATATCTTTCCCCTTCGGCGGCATAAGCTTCTCGGAAAGAGATTCCATCTGCTTGACCACCTCTCCCCGAGCAGCCAGACCTGCTCTCAAGAGCTTGGGCGGAGTGGATGCATCCGGCTCGGCCGATCTCAGGTTTTTTATGTCCCTATCAAAGTCCGCCGCCACTTCTTCCAGGAGGCTGTAGATTTTCTGAAGCCGCTCCTCAAACTCGGAGTTCTTCGATCGCTTTTCCAGCCAGACCTCAATGTCAGAGCGACCAAGAATTATGGTTTTTCCTTCAGCTCCTTTCCCGTGAAAAATATCTTTTAGCCACTTCAAGGCTGCATCTCCTCTCTTTTGAGTTGACCCATTACCTTCTCAGCGATCTTCGGACCGAGGAGGCGGGCGACCTCCCTCGGGTCGGCGGATTTGAACTTTTCGATGCTGGTAATACCAGCCTGGTAGAGCTTTCTGGCCCGGACCCGGCCTATGCCCTTCAGGCTCAAGAGGAGGAGCAGGTCCTGGCCTGCACCGTAGTGGATGCGCTGCGACAGCTGCCCCGCTTTGAAGGTGATTCCCAAGGAGAGATGCCGGGACAGCTCGGCAAGCGAGTGCATGAGCCATTCGGCGGTTTCCGCCTCGCGGCGGATGTCTCCAGGGCCGATGTGATACCGATCGCTGATCAGCTCCTCCTTCACCTCGCCGATCCAGTCCATAAGCATGGCTGTGGTCTTGGCCTCGCGGAGAAGGAAGTCGTAGTTCTCCTCGTCGTTAAGCTCATCATGATTTGCGTCGATGAACTCCTCCACCCAGGAGTCAGCTGCCTGAACGTAGAGCAGATCCATGTCTGGAGTCATGGTGAGGAGATGCATGAGGGTCAGATCGGATGGCTTCTTTTTCTCCGGGAGCTTTCTGTCCTCCGACATCTTCTCTGCGCCCTTGCTTTGCAGGTTCTCTATCATTATAACCGCGCTCAGGGGATCGATGTAGAGCCTGGAGACCAGAGCCCCCAGCCTCGTGGGCTCTAGCTCTCCTGTCGGGCTGTCCTTGATCATGCCGTTCTCCACCAAAAACTCCAGGACTCGCTCCAGCGTGGCGTCCAGGTGCCAGGGGTCCTGCTGCTGGGCATAAAAGGTTGTGCCGATGAACTCCTTTAGCTCCTGCTCGCTTGTAACGAAGTCTGCCGCGATGGTAGAGAGCAGTTGGGTCCTCAAGGCGCTCTCGCTTGCGAGCTTGGACCAGATCTCCTCAGGCGAACCGAAGATGTAGTGCTCCATCAGCTCCTTCATCTCGGCATTGCTCTTGGCGATGAGAAAGGACTCGCCGTATGGGTCAAGCCCAGGTCTGCCCGCTCGCCCGGCCATCTGGCGGTACTCGATGACAGGGATGGGCACCATGCCGGAGCCGTACTCGTAACGCTTGTAGCTCTTGATCAGGACCCTGCGCGCGGGCAGGTTCAGGCCTGCGGCCAGGGTGGGAGTGCTGGCGATGACCTTGATCTTGTTCTCCCGGAAGCCCTGCTCAACCAGCCTCCGCTGCTCCGGAAGCAGCCCCGCATGGTGGAAAGCGATGCCTTTGGACACGCAGGACGCTAGTCGCTGGCAGGTCTCGCTCTCGCCCGTGGCCAGGATGCTCTCGGAGAGCGCATCCGTCTCCAGCCCAGGCGGCACAAGGCCGCAGAGCTTGGAGGCCGCGGCCTCTGCGTTCCGGCGGCTGTTCTCGAAGATCAGGATCTGGGCCGCCTTGGAGAGGGTGTCCTTGACCAGGGCCAGGGCCTCGTCCCGCTTCATCTCCAGGTCCGACTCGCCGTCGGGAAAGACCAATTTGCCGTTGCAGATCACCCCCTCTCGAAGCTGCACGGGCCTCCAGTCGCTGGAAACCATCTCAGCCTTCAGCCAGTCAGCGACCTCCTGTGCGTTGGCCACGGTAGCGGAAAGCCCGATGACCTGCATCTTCGGATTCAAGCGGCGCAGCTTGGTGATGGTCATCTCCAGGGTGGGGCCGCGGCCCACGTCGTTTAGCAGGTGTATCTCATCAACCACCAGGACGGCCAGATCCCTGACCCAGGCAGCCCCGTTTCTCATGAGCGAGTCAGCCTTCTCGGAGGTGGCTATTATTATCTGATTCTTCCCTAAACGTTCATCTTTCTTATCGAAGTCGCCGGTGCTGATGCCCACGGCTACGCCCAGGCTTTTGAATTTGCGGAAGGAATCGTATTTCTCGGTGGCCAGGGCGCGCAGGGGCACGATGTAAAGGGATCTTTTGCCCTGCAGGGCTGCCTTCAGCATGGCCAGCTCCGCCAGGAGCGTCTTGCCTGAAGCGGTGGGTATGGCCAGGAGCATGCTCTTGCCGTCCAGGAGGCCCCTCTCAACGGCCTCGGCCTGAGGCGGATAGAGCTCCTTGAATCCTCGCTCTTCGTAGAGCCCGACGGCCTCAGGAGGAAGCCAGCGGCTCAGATCCTTGATCTCCAGCATCGATCTCCTCTAATTTGAAATCTCATTTGAATCTTGAAATCTCCTCTAATCTTAAATACTACGGGAAAGTACTACCTGCCGGACAACGTCTCGCACCGGAATCAAAATTAAATGACCGTTATCGTATAAATGCATCATCCACGGAGAGAACCAAATGTATGCCGATCGGATAAAACATCTACCGCCCTATCTCTTTGCCGCCATCGATAAAGCCAAGCAGGAAGCGAGGGCAAGGGGTGTGGATGTTATCGACTTGAGCGTCGGCGATCCGGACCTGCCGACGCCAGGGCACATCGTCGAGGCCCTGTGCCGGGCTGCAAAGGACCCCTCCAATCATCAGTATCCATCCTACGAGGGCAAGCTGGCCTTCCGCTCTGCGGTAGCGGACTGGTATCATCAGACCTTCGGCGTCAGCCTCGATCCTCAGAAGGAGGTTCTCACCCTGATCGGCTCCAAGGAGGGCATAGCTCATGCGCCGCTGGCTTTCATCAATTCGGGGGATGCGGCTCTGGTGCCCGATCCGGCCTATCCGGTTTACAGGACGGCCACGGCCTTCGCTGGAGGCGAGCCGGTGATCATGCCCTTGCTGCAGGAGAACAGGTTTTTGCCGGACCTGGACGCCATAGATCCCGCTGAGGCCCGTCGGGCCAAGCTCATGTTCCTCAACTATCCCAACAACCCCATCGGAGCCACGGCTGACAGGGCCTTTTTTAAAAAGGTCGTGGACTATGCGCATGACTGCGACCTCATAATAATGCATGACAATCCATACTCTGAGATCTACTACGATGGCCAAAGGTCGATGAGCATCCTGGAGCTGGAGGGAGCGAAGGATGTGGCGGTGGAGTTTCATTCGCTCTCCAAAACCTACAACATGACCGGCTGGAGGATTGGCGCCGTCGTTGGAAATGCCGATATCGTCGCCGGAATCGGCAAGATCAAGAGCAACATCGATTCGGGAACTTTTGGGGCGGTGCAGGATGCAGGGATTGCCGCTCTGCAGAGCCCGAAAGAGGTTGTGGATGAAATTCGAAAGATCTACCAGCAAAGGATCAACATCCTCTACCAGGCCCTGCGGAAACTGGGCCTGGAGCTGGAAAAGCCCAGAGCCACGCTCTATCTGTGGGCTTATGCAGGGGGAAGCTCAATAGACTACACAGCGCGGCTGCTGGACAAAACGGGAATCGTGGCCACGCCAGGAGTTGGCCTTGGAAAGTATGGTGAGGGCTACATCAGGTTCTCCATCACCCAGGCTACAGAGCGGATAGAGCAGGCGGCCATGCGATTGGAGAAGATGAGGTG
>CAZPUO010000012.1:0-20571 GCA_964589745.1 uncultured Methanotrichaceae archaeon | reverse complement strand
ATTCATGATGGCGGAAAAGCTGGGTATAAAGAAAATGAATTAAGCTGAAATTTTGAGCAGTTATGATTGTCTAACGATGAGGGCAATACAAGGAAACAGAAGAAGTGATTGAATGAAAGGAAAAATTTCAGAGGCAGTAAAGCCTTCCAAAATGGCAGCAGCCGCTTTGGTGGCTCTGCTCATGCTGGGCGTTTGCGCCTGGGCACAAGTTAATTCCACTCAAGGGTGGTTGGAGCAAGGCAATGAACTGATCGCAAATGGATCTTACGAGGAGGCCGTTTCTGCCTTCGACAAGGTCATTCAAACCGATCCCAATAACAAAATCGCCTGGATCAATGAAGGCGCGGCCCTTACAAGATTGAACAAGACTGATGAGGCCCTAAAAGCCTATCAGAAAGCCCTGGAGATCACGAACAAAACCCTGGAGGCAAATCCACATGATGCGATGGCCTGGTCTGAGAAGGGACTTCTCCTCCATAATGTTGGTGATTACGATGGAGCTGCAGAAGCATTCGACAATGCTACCAATATTGATCCGGAGAATGAAATGGCCTGGAAGATGAAAGGGACCATTCTGGCCAGCGAGCTGCACAGGTATGATGCGGCAGTTAAAGCCTTTGATACAGCACTGAAGATAAATCCAGGAGATGCTCCTGTCTGGAACCTGAAGGGAGACGCCTTGAAGGCAATGGGCCGCCAGGCCGAGGCTGACGAAGCCTATGCCAAGGCAGAGGGGCCGGGGCACGCTTAGTGACCCTGGCTTAATTTTTTTCGATATTTGATGACGGTCGCATCTCACAAAAAGTATGGAAAGGAAGAGAAGAAGACAATTAGGGCTGGATGTCCCAAGGCTCGAAAAGAGATTACAAGCCAATTACCGGCACACGCTAGCGTTTCATCCGAAGTATTTCACTATCAGCTCCGTTTTTATTTGGGATACGTATTTTGCAGAGCAACTCACTTTATTGTATTTGTGATATTCAGGAAGCCGCGCATTATTGCGGTGTCAAAATACCGCGGTGTCAAAAGTTGAAGAAGGCAAGATGGGCAGGTGTCTGCCGGACATCCGTGCCAGACAAGACCAAATACTGTCGATCTCATCGTAGCGCGTAAGATTTATATTCGTTTAGTGTCGTAATCCGTTCCATATCAAAGCGGCATAGGGTTGTCTGGCAGGAGTGTAGATCCCGGCAGGATATTGTCCTCAGAGGCTAGGGCTGCGTCTTGGGAAATCGGCATAGATTGCCTTTCAGCGCCGATGAAACGGGTGAACGGGAATGGGAAGAGAGAAATCGATAATGCTATCCGTAAGAACAAATAATGGGAAGTCCAATTTTTTTTCCGGACGGGGAAAATTAGGGCTTGCCATATCCCTTTTAGTGCTTGCTGCCCTGGCGAGCTGTGCCATTGCGCAAGAGACCTCGCTAGATTACTCGCAAAAAAAAGCAGATTACTGGTATAAACGAGGGCTTGAATCGACCAGTTCAGGTAATTTTAACGATGCTATACAATCTTTTTCCAAAGCCATTCAAATGGACCCAGAAAATGCCGCCATCTGGAATGGCAACGCCCTTGCTCTTAAAGCCTTATATTTTTCCAAACACGATCCTAACAGCTACAATGAGTCCCTCAAAGCTTACGACAAAGCTATCGAGCTGTATAATGAGACTCTTCAATCAAATCCGCAGGATGTAAATACCTGGTATTATAAGGGGCTTGCCCTCAGTGACAAGGCAGCTCTGATCCAGGCTGGTGAAAGTCTCAATATCACCAGCGATGGGGACGACGTAACCGGATACTATGAAGAAGCCATCAAAGCATACGACCAGGCAACGAAGATCAATCCCGTATACCTGACTGCTTGGAAAAATAAGGGCAATGTCCTCTATACTCTAGCCGAGTATAATGAGTCCATTCGGGCATATGACCAGGCCATTGGGATCGACCAGAAATATGCCTTGGCCTGGTACGGCAAAGGGCTTGCTCTGACCAAGCTGGGCGATTACGATGAGGCCGTCAAGGCGTATGACAGTGCTATCGAAAACTCTCCTGATAATCCGGACATCTGGTACAACAAGGGAATTGCTCTCTCCAGCCAAGGCAAATACGATGCAGCCATTAGATGCTATGATCAGGCCATTAAGCTGAATCAATCCTTTGTTGAAGCCTGGAATGGCAAAGGCGTGGCCTACGAAGCGCTCGGCTTCGAGACTGAAGCTAATGCTGCCTTTGCCAGGGCCAGATACCTGGCCGACAATACATAGTTTCATGCTGCAGGAGCTCTAAAAGTTTGTTTCGCCAAGAACCACTCGCCACAGGTTCTTGTGTAGCAGCAGTACGAAGCGCAAAATCTTATTTGAAATACATTTATGGGGAACAATGATTTGGAGAGATACACTTCTGATTATGTATTTGATTTTTGGGAAGCCGAAAAGCAGCTCAACGTAGTCTGCCTGGATTTAAGCAGTTCCTGGAGAAGGTCGCCCTGCTGAATGAACCTCTTAACAGGAAGCTGGAGCCTGGTTGAGATGTGCCAAAGAGCAGTTTTCATGTCCTCGAACTCCTTCCCAGGCTGAATCATGGCGTTCCTCACATTTTCCCTCACATTGAAAACTCCCAGCGGCACGTATCCTGAGTAGGCTTCCCTAAGGATGATTGCTCCAGCTTGCTTTTGCTCTCTGGCCAGCGCCTCAAGCACGGCCATCTTGCAGGAATAGTAACACCCACCCACCCGTGAATAGCCTTTCTTGCCAGCGTTGTGCTCATAGTCAGAAAAGATCAGCTCTTCATTCCCCAAGATTCGCAGGAAGGCCTCCATCCACTCATACTGCCAGACTGTGGGCAGAAGCAGAACCGCGTAGTAGTTGTTTAGGCTGGCAAACTCCCGCACCTGACAGCAATCAATGACCTCGTAATTCCTGACCTCCTGCAGCAAACGGTTCGCCAAAGTGCTGTCACAGGCCGTGATGGACCAGCGCGTTGGAACAAGCTTTCTCCTCTTTTTGGTTCCCATTGCTCCAACGGAGAAGGCCTTCTGGATGCTGGAAAAAGGAAGGCTCTTTTTGTGCAAATCAGTAACGGCATCTGCAGCTTTCAGGTCGCTGTCATAATAAACCTTCTCTAGATGTTGATCCCACTTAACATTTCCAATATCAAACCTTTCGATAGGCGCGCTGGGGCCGAAAGGCATATGCTCATCGCTGAAGGACATGCCCTTTGGAGCGTGGCCGAACTCTGCTTCGCTCTCTATGGAAGTGGCAGCCAGAGAGATATTTTGGAGCTTTTCTACAAAACGGTTCTCCAGATTTGTGACTCTCACGAACTGCTTGCCCCTCACCAGGTTCAGCCGATAACCGATGATCTCATCCTGGGTCTTCCTTTCCGGTATCCATGATTCAGGCAGGTCCATGACTGCTGTGTTCCCGTGTTGCGGGGCGATCATCGGTCCTGCATAGACCTTGGGATAGTTCCAACTGCCGATAAATACGGAAGGCGGAGTGCTGCCGTCCAGCTCCTTGCCTATATCCACCGAGGGAGCATACACACTGGCGGTGAGCTTCTTGAGGTAGGCTTCTTTGCCTTTGATCACATGCACAGCTGCGCACAGCTCAAATAAAGAAGTATCCGGTGCGGGGAGAAAGTAATAGATTGAGCAATGTTTATTTTCCTGTGAACCGCCCGCTCTCAATGATCGTGTCAACCTCACAAGTCCGCAAAGATAAAACAGGGAACAATCACTAAGCGGCACACCGTGGTTATCATCGAGAAAGAACCCCAAAACCTCTACTTCCGCGGTTAACTCATAGAAATGCAAAGGACGGTATCGCTGACTAGCGTCAGCTAGAGTTCCGACATGCCACGACTTCGGTCGATGGCAGCCTCGAAAAAGTCGAGGCATAGTCGGAACAGCGGAAATTCCCGGACTTCAGACCTTCCGATTTTGTCGGAAGAATCCGGACGAGAGTCCGGATACCGCGAGAGGAGCTCACTAGCAGAATCTGCTGTCCATAGATAAATATTGACGACTCGTCCTTATCTTCAGATTTTGCTCTCTGGCAGGGTGCCTGGAGCACTGATGCTTGGAGTGAAATCTCGCGCAGAGCAGAGTTCCATCGCCCTGACCAGATCCTCTCTTGAGACAATTCCTACCAGGTTGTTATTCTCCGTAACAGGAATTCTGCGAATTCCCCGCTCCGCCATCATCTTCACGGCTGATGACGCTTCCTCATCAGGTGAGATTACATATAGATTTTTATTCATGATCTGGCCCACAGTCGTCAGATCTCGCTGTTGATCTGGAACCTTTTGCACATCGGTCAGTGTGACAATTCCCTGAAGCGATCCGTTTTCCACGACCGGATACCCCCTGTGCTTCTCCCTGAACATGAGATCCAGAAGATCTTTGAGGCTTGTATCAGGGGTGACGGTGTGGACTTCAGAGGACATTATATTCTTGACTTTCACCCCTTCGAGGCAGACATCAACTGTCGTTGCCCTCTCTTCTTCTGAGGCTCCGATGTAGATGAAAAATGCTATCAGGAGAAGCAGGACATTGAGGGAAAATATGCCCAACACAACCATCAGAATTGCGAACATCTTGCCTATGCCTGCCGCCCGACGGGTTGCGATCACATAGGGCATTCGCGTAGCAAACCAGGCACGAAGCACCCTTCCACCATCCATGGGAAAAGCTGGCAGCAGATTGAATACCATCAATATGATATTCACGATTGCTAAAGTCCAGAGAAGTATGCTCAAGGGGTGCTCAGTTCCCAGGAGCATGGCCGATTCGATGTAAATCAGAACGGATACGGCCCCGAGCAAACCGCTTACGAGAGGTCCGACGACAGCCATGCGGAATTCCAGCCTGGGATTTCTTGGGATCTCTTCCATGGCTGAAACGCCACCGAAAAGATAGAGGGTAATGCTTCGAATTCCGATATTGTAATGCCTGGCGACATAAGAATGTCCAAGCTCGTGCACGGCAACGCAGATGAAGAGAAGTGTTGCAAAAGCAAAAGAGTATATCCACTTGATCGATGCTGGCTCGACCGATCCAAAACCGTAAGTTTTGCCGAGGAATGTAATAGGAGGGATAATCCCAAAGGCTATTGCCACCCAGAATATGCCAACAACGAATGTCCAATGGAGTTTGATGGGTATTCCCCAGATATTTCCTATCTGGAACGAGGAGTCCATAATATTACCCCTATTTGTGTTGTGCGGATCTTCATATTGTATTATCTAAGGGCCTGTGTCCGTCCAATGCTTATATCCCGTCTATTACTAATAAGGAGTATGGCGTCTCTCTGCTCTGCGTGGGTCTCGGCTTTCCTAATTACGAGCGAAAGATAAAATGCCATAAGGTGCCGGCTTCTGACTGGCCCGCAGGCACCGTTGGCATGAGCGTTCAGACTTTCTCAGAGGCGACTGTTGGCGTAGCAGCTGCAGCTTTGGTAGCATCCTGCAGCGCCTCAGCAGTCACTTCGTGGGTCTCGGCCTTGCCTCCCAGCTTTGTCAGCTCCTCCACCGTCGAAGAAACCTCGCCTTTTTCGACCAACACGCCCACAGCAGCACGGCCCGCATCCAGATTATCGCTGATTCTCTTCAGGTCGTCTTTGGACAGGCCCAGTCCCTTGTGTATGAATGTACCAATGATGCCGCCTAGAATTGCTCCATAGATAATGCCGCCTAGAATTGCAATGCCGCCGGATAGTACGCCGGCGATGATCCCCAGAATCAATCCTACTCCAGCTCCTTCAACTGTATCTCTTTTTCCCAGCTTATGTGCCTTGATCTTACCATCCTTATCTTTAACGAGCACGCCGATCGCACCGAGCTTGATATCTTTGTTCGCCTTATCCCAACTCTTCAAAGACTCAACTGCCTTATCTGCAGACATCTCACTATCGAAGAAAGTGAGAATGAGATGCTTGTTTTTATCTGCCATTCATTTTCACCTCTTAAACTTTCTGCAACAAACAATAAATCACAATTTTCGATGGTTATTGGTCTTGGGAATTTTAGGGAAAGCACCGACGCTAAGGATATACTATGGACCATAAGCGCCAATTCCCCGGCCGTTGATATCTCATTGCTTTTGATCCATTGATAGTAGCACAGCAATCAGCCTTTGTAACGGTCGGTTTATACTTGTCAATACTGCTATCGGCAGTAATGATGGTCCGACTATGGGCATACTAAATTTAATATAGATTGGCATCGAAAATCACTTACTAAATTATTTATGCCGAAAGTAATTAAGTCTTTCCATCAGATGATGCGGAATTCTAAATCTAGTAATATTTATAGAATAATATCCAATTCAGTAATATTAGCTAATGTGGCTTATATTGTAAATCCGGTTGTATAGCGCGGTTCTTTGTTAGGGAATTATTGAAATAAAAGCAGAGGATAAGCTTCCTTCGTGGGAAAGACGCGAGAATGTTGCGATCTGCTGCCTTCGATCAGGGCTAGACAATGGGCCAATGTAAATAGTTTTAATATCCATCCGGTTGATTGAATTAGTATTGAGAATATATATGAACAGGCCAATGCCTTCTTTATTTAGATTCGTTGCACGCTTGTCGATTATTTGGGCCATCAATTCCTTGGCTCTGGTTATCGTGGCCTTTCTCTTTCCCGAACATCTCACTATCGAATTCTGGTACACGCCTATCATTGCCGCTGCAACCATAGGATTGCTCAACGCTCTCGTCTGGCCGGTTATCATTCGCTTTGCACTGCCCGTCGCCATATACAGCTTTGGCATCTTCATATTGATCTTGAATGGTCTGATGATTCAGCTAGCCAGCGAATTCGTGGCGGGCTTTTCTGCCCAAAACCTGGCCTCAGCCATGGGAGTAGCCATAGGAATGACCATAATAACTTCAGGATTGGCAGGCCTGCTGTCCCTCGACGAAGACGATTCGTGGTATACCATGATGCTTCAGAGACAAATCATGAGGGGGAAGAAGCCCATAGATGCTGATGTTCCTGGCATCATATTTTTGGAGATCGATGGCCTTGCCGAGCCCGTTCTAAGGAACGCCCTCCAGAAAGGGTACATGCCCACCATCCAGCGCTGGCTGGAGAGCGGCAGCCACAAGCTTGTCAAATGGGAAACGGATCTCTCATCCCAGACATCAGCCAGCCAGGCCGGGATACTGCACGGAAATAACACCAATATCCCTGCCTTCAGCTATTATATCAAGTCCGAGCGGCGGAGGATCATCTCTAGCCGCCCCACCTCGGCAGCGCAGTTGGAGAAGGAGCGATCAGATGGCAATGGCCTGCTGGCTCATAAGGGGGCCAGCCGAACTTGCATGTTCTCAGGGGATGCTCCCAATGTCATGATCACGACCAGCTGCCTCTTTGATCCCTCAAGAATTCAGGCTAATCAATTCTACGCCTATTTCCTCAACCCTTACAACTTAGCTCACAGTCTGGGCCTTCTTCTCTGGGATGCGCTGGTGGAACTGAGATACGGCATCGGCCAATGGCTGCGAAATGAGAAGCCTCGCATCAGACGAATCGGAATTTATCCTCTGATCAGGGCGACCGCCACTAGCTTCCTTCCTGATATCAGTGTGGCCACCCTCATGGGAGATATGTTTGGAGGGACTCTTTCAGCTTATGCCACTTTCGGCGGCTATGACGAAGTAAGTCATCATTCCGGCGTTGAGCGCAGAGATGCCCTGGGAACTCTTCGACGGATGGATAAACAGATCGCCCGTCTGGAAAAAGTCTCTCTGAGAGCACCAAGGCCGTTTCGTTTCGTCGTGCTTTCTGATCATGGCCAGTCCCAGGGTGCGACCTTCAGCCAACGCTACGGCCTATCTCTGAAAGGTCTCGTACAGAGCCTGATCTCGGAGGACCTGAGCGTGGAAGGAGTTACCGCAGCTACAGACGCCTGGATGCATTTCAACGGATTACTGAACGATGCCATCCGGAACGAAGAACGGCTTTCATCAAGAGCGTTGCGACATGCACTCAAGCGCAGAACCTATGATGGCACGATCACCATGGGGCCGGATCATGATGCCGTTCATCAGGAACATGAAACCGGAATAAGGGGAAAAGAGGCCAACGTCATCGTCACGTACTCCGGCAATCTGGGGCTGATTTATTTCGCAGATCGACCGGGGCGGCTAACCTTAGAGGAGATTAACCATAGGTTTCCTCTTCTACTTCCCGGCCTGACTCAGCATCAGGGCATAGGCTTTGTGATGGTGCGCTCAAAAGAGCACGGTGCCATGGTGCTGGGAAGACGGGGCATCAACTTCTTGGCTGGAGACTACCTACAGGGAGAGGACCCCCTGGAATTCTTCGGAGAGAATGCTGCCAGACATCTTCTTCGTGAGGACAGCTTTCAAGACTGCCCCGATGTGCTGGTGAACAGTCTCTATGATGCAAATACGGGAGAAGTTGCAGCCTTCGAGGAGCTGGTGGGATCGCACGGAGGGCTGGGTGGGACCCAGACGCAGCCGTTCATCATATACCCCTCTTCCCTAAGCGTTCCCGAGGAACCCATTGTGGGAGCGGTCAGTCTCTACCATATCTTTAAGGGCTGGCTTGATGGAGCAACCCAAAAAAGAGATGCATCCTGAAAGATTTTGAAGAAAGATGGTAGGCAAGAGCTTATTTTAAGGATGGATTTGGCTGTCGTATTTGCGCCTGAACCGTTTCCTGACACAAACGCCTCCCTTCTCACAGACGACCTCGATCTCTATGAACTTGCCCATCTCGGCTGAGTTCCAAATAATTTTCATCCTGCCATCCTGGCATACCGTATTGTAGCAAGGAAAGTCGAAGAAGCGCATCTCTGCCTGCACCTCAGGATGCCAGTAGGTGTATACAAGATCCTCGCATCGCTCTATCGTCTCTCGCCTGTCTTTGGGTATGCGATAACTCCGCATCGCGCCTCCGGTCTTCAGGGTTATCTCTATCGCTTCGGAAGTCTCTCTTCTCCTGGCGAACTTCCAAACCAACGGGTTTATCGTAGGCAGGGCGATAAATCCCTTGTTTTCCGGCCTTTTCTCACGGTAGAATTTGATAACTGCTCTGCAAGGGTAGTAAATGACAAAAATGGAGCTTAGAAGGATCGTGACGCTTTCAGAATCCAGAAGGTGGACATAACCTGAATAGGCAACCAGGAGCAGCGCCACCCCCGACATGGAAAAGAGCGTGAGCAAAGAATTGATGCCAAGATCGATGTTCAGCTTGATGTAGCTCTTGCTCAAAGGGTAAAGCAAGGGCACTCCTCCTGTACCCAAAAGGTCGCAAAATATATGAAGAGATCCGGTAAGGAGCATTATCAGGAAAAGCCTTGTATCTGAGATTGCTGTCATTTTGTACAGTGCAAAATAGGCGAGCGCAGATATGACAATGGGAAAGGCAAGTGTATGGGAAATCCCGTGGTGCCATGTGAATGGGAATCGTTTCCACAGGGGAAACAGCAAAAAATCAAAGTCGGGAACGATACTCATCAAAGCACCCACGGCCACATAGAAACTTGGGCCAAAGCCGCTAGCCCAGGAAGCGGCAAGAAGCCCTATGAGAAGATGGCTGAAAATGTCCATCGTACTAGTTGCAGGAAAATGCTTTGTTTGCCAGCTTCACCCGATGCCTGTGACATTGACCCTAGCCTTGGTAAAGGCTTAAGGAATGCCACACGATGACGGCCGAAAGCTTGCAACTCTCGAGTCTGCTGATGATCGGCAACCCATATCGTTATCCAGCCGCTTTCGCTCCCTCTGATCCGTCCTGAGAGACAGCGGCTGCAAAAATGAGGAGTTGCCGGACTTAAAATCCCATTGCGTTATGAGTGGGAATTAATCTATCTGACACCTCCATCTTGAGGTTGCAGATCCAGGCTCAGTGACCCCTAAACACGTGCTATCCGCAGGTTCAGGTTCTTATTTTGCCAGACCTTATTTGCCAGGACCGCCAATCCATTTCTTTGCCCTACAAAAGGGCGTTTCTTCTTTTCTGTGGGCCATAAGCTTGTGCTTGATTATCATTGCTCCAACCGCAATGCCCGCAAGTATTACCAACGATTTAAATTTCATATTCTATCCCCAAATTAGATACTAAATAAATGTTTCGCATACTATTTAAAAATTTTGGCTCCAGGCTTTGCAATCAAGCTAATCTTTCATTGTAGTAGCCCACACTATGGTAGGCCTAATAGTATTAGCGGTCTGAATTGGAGCCTTCTCCGCCATTGCGGCCCAAGAAATAATACCTAATTGATGCTCCAAAAAAAGCTTCATTTGCATCTGGGAACGATCAAATAAGGATGGACCGAATAAGGGAGTGTCAAAAAGTGCAGCTTTCGGCATTTACCCAGGAGCTAAAGAACCAATGGCAATCCCTTCACCTAAAAATTAATTTGTGAATAGATACATAATATTTGTGAATAGATTACATAATAGTAATTGCAGAAAGAGCTGAACTCTCAGATCAAGTCGAATCCAGAGGGTTTGCCTTAAGCTTCTCCGCTATGCTAAATGGTGGGTTGAATTGATCTTGGACATCAAAAACAAAAGAATTTGGGCTGTGTTGCTGCCGCTCTCCATAAGCGTGGTTGCCATAGCTGCGGTGCTGAAATACACTAGCAGTGGAGCGACATTGTCAGCGATCTCCAAAGCCGACGTGCGATTCTTGATTCTTGCTCTTATCCTGCATATCTTCTTTTGGATCCTGTGGGCATTGAGACTATGGTATCTGACTTCGATTGTTGCCAGCAAAGTCAGCTTTGGACTGGCCCTGAAGGCCACGTTGGCTTCTAACTTCGTTTCGGCTGTGACACCTGCCTCTGCGGGAGGTGAACCAATGAGGGTAAAGGTCCTCAACGATGGTGGAGTGAGCTGTGGATGCGGAACGGCAGTGATAATCTCGGAAAGACTTCTCGACAGCTTCTTTTTTGTGGTTGCACTGCTCGCGTTGCTTGCCGTCTCAAATTCCGCAGTGGGTCTTGGATTAGAGGTGGGGGGACTGTTTCTGATGATCTTCATCCTCACGTTGGTTCTTCTTTGGCAGCTTCTGAGGAGACCGGATAAAATTGAGAAGGTTATGGCTTGGCTCAGAAAGAGGTTCCACAGTGGAATTTTAGGAAGTGCGGTGGACTTTCTGGATAGAGAGATTTGGATCTTCAGAGTAGCCGCCTTAAGGCTCATCGGCTGTGCAAAAAATCAGATACCCGCAATGCTTGCTCTCACCGTCCTGATGTGGTTGCTGGAATTCATGATACCCTCAGTGCTTCTCATGGGATTGGGACAGAGTCCACATTATCTGGACTCGCTGGTGGCACAGCTTATCATAATCCTGATCGCAGGACTTCCTCTCACACCAGGCAGCAGCGGCATAGTAGAGTTCAGCATGAGCTACCTTTACGCGGGCTTCGTTCCAGATTATCTTCTCGGAGTTCTGGTGTTGGTATGGAGAACGATAACCTACTTCACGAACCTGGTAGTAGGAGCTCCTTTCGCGGGAACATCCCTCCGGTGCCAAGTGATGAGGCAAAATAACATTGGCGACAATCAGTTACCTGGGTTCGAGGAGGATGAGATAAGGTGATCTTGGATTTAAAGAATAATCTAATTCGGGAGATGCTCTTAGCCATCTTCATCAGCCTATTTGCTATCATCATCATTTTTAAATTCACAAATACCAGTACAACCTACCAGGCGCTTTCAAGCATCGACATAAAGTTTGTGATCTTGGCCATCCTCATCCAGGCACTATCCTGGGTTTTTTGGTCTCTGAGAATACAGCTCCTGGCAAAATTGGTGAATCATAAGGTGAGCTTCAGCCTGGCTATGCAGACCACTCTTGCATCACTCTTTGTGGCCTCATTGGCACCTTCTACAGCCGGCGGTGAACCGGTCAGGATAAAAATGCTTGCTGATGATGGCATGAGCTATGGCTCTGCGTTGGCTGTCGTGGTAGCAGAGAGGCTTCTCGATAGCTTTCTCTTTCTGACTGCGTTGGCAATCTGCCTTTTCCTCACAAATTTCGTTGCTGGTGTTGGACTTGAAATTGGGGCCATTTTCTTGATCTTGATAATCCTTCTCATGATCTTCCTCTGGGAGCTTATTAAAAGGCCAGACAGGATTTCGCGGCTATTCAACTGGATCAGGCGAAAAAGAGGTAGTGGAAAGACTATTGACCTCATAGAGAAACAGGCCTGGCTTTTTCGCCAGGCAGATATCGACCTTGTCAGAGAAACCAGAAAAGAGATGCCTGCAATGGTGGCAGTTACAGTGACGATATGGGCATGCGAGTTCCTGATTCCATCCATCCTCCTCGTTGGGCTGAATCAGAGCCCCAGCTTACTGTATTCGATCACTGCACAGATAATAATAACAATAATCAGTCTACTGCCACTCACACCGGGAAGCAGCGGCATAGCTGAATTTAGCATGAGCTATATCTATGGAAAGTTTGTTCCCGTCTATCTCTTAGGAATTCTGGTGGCATTGTGGAGGCTAATAACCTATTTTCTGGGTCTGGTGGTCGGGGCGGTGTACACAGCGGTCTGGTTAAAGCGTTTAGTCAGGAAGCCGGGATAAAAGATCAAGACAGACTCTATCTCTCATTAGGCATTGGTTCGGTGCCGGAGAAACTTCAGCAATTAGGACAAAAAGTTTATTCAATCGAGGATAAGTAATGAGTATGAACCCTCGCATCAGGTTCTACACAATTTTTGTAGCAGTAATCGCCCTTTCTGCAGTAGCAGCAGTATACTTAACTCAGGTTTTCCTGACTACTCTTTTGTTGAGCGTCTTTATGGTTTATCTGCTGGATCCGCTCTACATGTATCTCCTTCGCTTCACCAGGAGCAAGGCGGTCTCATCAATTATTACTATAATAATGGCCTCTGGAGTGATCATTTATCTTTTTCTGTCTGTGGTTACTCGTCTGCTGGCTGAGATATCGAATCTTACCAGCTCCAGCGACGCACCTTACTTAAAAGAGTCAAACCTGGCTTTGGCTATTACGGATTTCATAGGACAGTTCTTTCCTCCTCGGATTATCACTCTTTTGGATGGACTGCCCTCAGATATGGCCTCTTACACTGTCACGGTTCTAAAGGAGACAGTTTCATCATTCATAGGCAGCCTTCCTGTTTATCTAGCCCAGTTGGTACTGCTGGTCTTTTTCACTTACTATTTATTCACCAGTGGCAGGGATATCGTGATCGGCTTCCTTGAGGTTTTGCCCGAAAGAGCGATGCTGTATCATTTTTTAAGGGAGCTGAACCTCATCTACAATATCTTCTTTCGCATCCATTTCCTCATCGCTGCGGTGAGCGCCATCATAGCTATAATCGGGTTTCACTTCTTAGGTATCCCTTATCCGGTAACCTGGGGCATCATCCTGGGATTCTTCGGTCTGATCCCCGAACTTGGACCATCCGCGCTTTTTGTGCCCATGGCGATTTATTATCTAATTGTCAAGGATTATGCAAAAGCCCTTGAATTATTCATCTTTGGAGAGGTGTTTCTTGTTTTCCTTCCCGAGTACGTTCTTCGGCCCCGACTGGTGCTAATTGGTGCCTCAGTTCACCCTTTACTCACTGTTCTGGCATTCACTGCTCCCATTTTCGTTATCGGCCCATCAGGGGTCATCATTGGACCGGCAATTTATGGCATTTCTCTGGCCGGTTATAGAACGATTTTGCATTTCCGCAACAAATCAGCCCGGCAAAAGCAGCTGATCGACTTTGCGAAATGAGAAACGTGGAATGGATTTGGGAAATCGGACTTTACGAAATAAACAAAGGGGAATGAAATTTATTTGGCAATCTCCCTGAGAGCCTTCATTCCGGTCTTTTTTCATCGCCCGTCCCGGGAAAGATTGACCATTTCACGGAAGCCTTCATCGCTGGCCTCCCGATACTTCACGCAGCCGGTAGAACCATCCTGGGTTTAGGGCATCCTCACAAAGATCCGGTCAGCTCCAGCAGCCGGGCGACAGCGTAAGCCGGGAATACGTCCGATATCCTTTGGCCGTATTGTTTGGAGAGGGGATGGCATTCCAGGCCCAGGAAGCTGGCCGCTTCTGCAATCAGATTTTCACCTATTCCTGCCGCTATCACCTGGGTTAGGCCGTGCTTTTTCGCCTGCTTTTCCAGAGCATCCATAAGGATCTTCATCTGGCGGTCTTGAGCCTGCCTGGCAATGGCCAGCGCTCCTGGCTCCCCAATCTCCTCCAGGTCGGCGCAGACCGAGCGCGCCAACCGTTGCAGCGCCGCTGAACGGTTCTTTCCTGCGTTGTCGGGAGCATCGCAGGTGTAGCGCTCCTCCGAGATCTCTCCCAGGGCCAGGTAGGCATCAGCAGTGATCGCGAAAAACTCGGGTGCAAGCGGGATGAATTCTCCTCTGACTCGTGCCATGGGCAGCAGGGCCCCCAGACTGGTACGGAGCAGGCCCGTGTAGACCAGCTCGCCCCTGGCCAGCCGCAGATAGTCTGTTCGAGCCGCCAGCGGCTCGCCCTTAATGGGAATGATGTCCGTAGTGGTGCTGCCCATATCCATGAAAAGGTAGTCGCCGACTTCACGGCTCAAGAGTGCTGCCGACGCGGACCAGTTCGCGCCCGCCAGGTCTGGCGATCCGAATCCTGAGACACCCCAAAAGTGAACCGGGCAGCCAAAAGCTCCCAGAACTTTGGATCTGATGCTCTCTACCCCTTCCGATTTGCCGGAGAAGCAGTCCGCCAGCTCCCCGGTCATGACGACCGCTACCTCATCTGGCTCCAGCTCCGCGAACCTCTGCAAGGTCTCGACCAGAGGCGCTCTCTTCCAGAGGGGCAGGTAGACGCTTTCTGCAAAAAGTCGGTTTGAACTCGCCGCTTTGGTGTTGGCCCCGCCAATGTCCAGGCCAAGGATCATGCTGGGCTTTAAGCCCCATCGAACCATAAAAGCTTTAGGTCGGAAGATAACTTAAAGCCACCAACTTTTCGGAGATCAGGATCATGGCTGCCAAGGAGAAGTATGTTGAACCCACTTACTTGGAATGTGGATTCGGAGAGCTGGAGCACAAGGTCATAAGTCCGGAGGCTTGCTGCCGCTGCGGCACCTGCGAGGCCTTCTGCCCCAGGATCGAGCATAAGGAGAACAGGCCCGCTCTTGTGGATTACGATCCGCTGTGCGGACTTTGCTTCGCCTACTGCCCCAGGACCTTTCTGGACATGGGTGAGATGGAGAGCAAGCTCTTCGGGCGCACCAGGAATGAAGACGAGGCCCTGGGAATCTACAAGAAGGCAATTTCCGCCCAGGCCGTGGCACGCCAGGGCCGGGCCCAGGATGGAGGCGTGGCCACGGCTCTCCTAATCCAGGCTCTGGAGTCGGGCATGATCGACTGCGCTGTGGTCACAGACAGGGATGAGGAGTGGAGGACTGTGGCGCGCGTTGCCACCACAGCCGACGAGATCAGGGCAGCTGCCGGCACCAAGTATACCATCTCCAACAGCGTCTTTGTTCTGAAGGCTGCCATGGAGAAGGGCTGCGAGAAGATCGGCTTCGTTGGGACACCCTGTCAGATACAGGCCTTAAGAAAGGTGCAGCTTTCGGAGGAGCCCTACGAACTCGGGCAGAAGAAGATCGTGCTGCTGGTGGGTCTCTTCTGCATGGAGAACTTCGATTACGATGAGCTCATGGAAGGGCTGGTCAAGGGCAGATTTGGGCTGGACCCGAAAAACGTCTCGCGCTTCGAGATCAAGAAGGGCATGTTCCGCGTGATCGATAAGACGGGCAAGGTCCACGAGGTGAAGATTGAGGAGACGAATAAGTTCACCTTCAAGGGCTGCGGACCCTGCTTTGATTTTGCTTCCGAGCTGGCGGACGTCTCCGTAGGAAGCGTCGGCTCAGGCGAAGGTTGGTCCACAGTCCTCACGCGCACGGACAAAGGGGAGATGCTTTATGCTGCTGCCCTGGCCGCTGGTGCGGTGCAGGAGAAGGCCATCTCCGAGAAGGGCCTGGCCTTGGCGAAGAGGCTGGCCCAAAGCAAGGCCAAACGCTTCGAGAGCAAATCAGAAGAGATGAAACTTGGCGGCATAACCCGTTAGGCGGACCACTGATCTGATATGCTCTCCATCGGGCTGGCTGGAAAGCCCAACTCTGGCAAATCCACTTTTTTCAAGGCTGCGACCTTGGTGGACGTCGATATCGCCAATTATCCATTTACCACCATCGATGCCAATCATGGTGTCTCCTATGTGCGTGTGACCTGTCCCTGTCGGGACCTGGGCATCATGGAAGGCTGCGGTAAGTGTAAGGAAGGCCTGCGCTTCATACCCATTGAGCTGATCGACGTGGCCGGGCTCGTTCCCGATGCCCATCTTGGCAAGGGCCTGGGAAACGAGTTTCTGGATGCGCTGCGTGTGGCGGAGGCGGTCATCCACGTCCTTGATGCTTCGGGAGGCACGGACGCAGAAGGAAATCCTGTGGGTCTTGGAAATCATGATCCTGTCTCTGATGTGAAGTTCCTGGAGTACGAGATAAGCATGTGGCTGCAGGGCATTCTCAAGCGCAACTGGGAGAAGCTTATGAGAAATTACAAGGCTATGGGAGGCAAGCCCGACCAGGTACTGATTGACCAGATGGCAGGCGCAGGAGTCTCTGACAACCATCTCCGGCACGCTCTGGCGGAGATGAAGAAAGATCCTGGAGCCTGGAGCGAAGAGGATCTGAAAAGGTTTGCAGGGCTCCTTCGCGCCTACAGCAAGCCCATGATCCTGGCAGCCAACAAGATGGACATCGCACCCCCGGATAATGTGATGCGGCTTCTGGCTCTGAAGAACGAGATAGTAATACCCGTGAGCGGGGCAGCCGAGATCGCGCTGCGCTTGGCTGAGAAGGCAGGGTTGATCAAGTACAGTCCAGGCGATCCCGACTTCCAGATCGTGGGCCAGCTCAACAAAGCTCAAACTGCTGGCCTGGAGAAGATCAGGGCGCTGTTAAAGCAGTTCGGCAGCACGGGCGTCCAGCAGTGCATCAATCGCGCAGTCTTCGATCTTCTCGACTATATCGTGCTTTATCCTGTGGAGGATGAAAATAAGTTTACGGACCGAAAGGGAGTCATTTTGCCGGATGCCTATCTGATGAAACGAGGCAGCACGGCCCGCGACCTGGCGTTCCGGGTGCATTCCGACATCGGCGAGAGCTTTCTATTTGCTATCGATGCCAAGACCAAGATGCGCCTGGGCGAGAAGTATGAGCTGAAGGACGGCGACGTGATAAAGATAGTTTCGACGAAGTGATTGAATCGGATACCAATTCATTTTCGATGTTGGCTGCACGATAGCCTTCTGGTTTGATTTATGTTTGGGCGATTCTTCGGCAATTAAGCCAGTCATATAAGTCAGCAAGCCATATGAGTTCAGGCATCGCAGCCGCTGACCAAAAAGTCATTACGGGATTGCGGGATCATTTTTTCAACTTGTTCGCCAATACCTTAAATAAGGAACACATCAATCCCTCCGCGCAAGGGTAGCGGGTGGGGATCGTCCTGAGGAGAATTCAAATCATATTGGTTATTATTATCACGATCGGCCTTGCGGCTGCAGAGGTCCCCTCCTCTTTTTATCAGGCTTTGAACAACATGGATAATCAAGACCTTCTCTGCGTCAAGAACTACGATGCAGGCGTGAGCGTCACCGAGGCTTACACGAATTTCGAACACCTGGAGAAGGACACTCAAGTGGTGAGCCGATCTTACAACACTTCTCGAGACGAGAAGGACTACACCAGTGGCAATGCTTCCCTGGAGGCTCATATCGATTCGAGTGTCATCGGCAATGCTCACATCGCCTGGCAGTCGCGGGATCTTATGCCGGACTTTAAAGATCGCCATGCCGTTTACAGTAGCGCCGCCGATGATCTGACCGGCGTTTTCAACATCGAGAAGTTCATCCAGCTCTGGTCAAATAGCACACTTACGGATTCAAACTTGGAATGGCTGCCCTGCGCCTAGGTAAAGGAGGGCGCTCATCGAAGTCCCTTTGCGCCTTATTCTTAGGCTCGATTCTGATGATCGCTCATAGGTTTTGGTGACGAAAGAGTCAAATCCTTGCACATCTTTGACCGTCAATGAAGGAATTCTCATGAAGGTTCTCGTCAGTGATTCTTTGGCAGAAGAAGGTGTAAGGAGGCTGGAGTCCGGCGCGGAGGTTGATGTCATAACCAACCTCTCTCCTGAGGAGCTTGTCAAGAAGATAAAGGAATATGATGGCCTGGTCATCCGCAGCGGAACAAAGGTTACGGCAGAGGTCATCAAATCTGCAGACAGGCTAAAGGTGATCGGCAGGGCCGGGGTTGGGATAGACAACGTGGACGTGGAGGCGGCCACGAAGAAGGGCATCATCGTGCTGAACACTCCCGGAGGAAACACGATATCTGCGGCTGAGCACACCATTGCCATGATGCTGGCCCTGGCCAGAAATATTCCCCAGGCCAACGCCGGCCTGCACAAGGGCGAATGGAACCGGAAGAAGTACACCGGTGTGGAGTTCTTCAACAAGACGCTGGGCATCGTCGGTCTTGGTCGCGTAGGCGCCGAGGTGGCCACGCGCATGAAGTCCTTTGGCATGCATATCCTGGCCTTCGATCCTTTCATCACCGAGGAGAAGGCCAAGCAGCTAGGCATCGTCCTCGCTCCACTGGAGACCGTTCTGCGAGAGGGCGACTTCATCACGGTGCACACTCCCTTGACCAATGAAACTCGCAACCTGATCGACGAGGACGAGTTCAAGATCATGAAGCCTGGCGTACGTATCGTCAACTGTGCGCGTGGTGGGATCATCAATGAGGCGGCCCTTGCTAAGGCAGTAGCCGAAGGAATGGTAGCAGGCGCAGCGGTGGACGTCTTCACCAAGGAGCCTCCGACTGGAAATCCGCTCCTTGAGTCGGATAAGATCATAACCACGCCTCATCTGGGAGCATCCACGGCAGAGGCGCAGATCAACGTGGCCCTTGCAGTGGCGGACCAGATCCTCACCATCGCCAAAGGAGGACTGCCAACCAATGCCATCAACATGCCAGCCATATCCCCTGAGACGCTGGCGGTAATGGAGCCTTACATGAAGCTGGCCGAGATGATGGGCTCCCTGGCTGGGCAGCTGATGGGTACCGGCTTTGAGAGCCTGGAGCTCATTTACGGCGGGACGGTTGCAGAAAAAGACATTCGACCTGTGACCATCTCTGCCATCAAGGGCCTCCTGGTATGCCTGATGGGAGACGGCAACGTGAACTTTGTAAACGCCCAGAGGATGCTCAAGGAGATGGGAGTCAAGCTGCTGGAGAGCAAGACGGAGTCTGCCAATGGATACAGCAACGTCATAACTCTCAAGCTGAACAAGAAAGGAGCCACGACGACAGTCCAGGGGACTGTCACCGGAACCAAAGAGAAGCGCATAGTTCAGCTGAACGAATATCACACTTACATCCCCTCCGAGGGCGACATGGTAATAGCCATCATCGAGGACAAGCCCAATATCATCGGCCCGTGCTGCGTAGTGCTGGGCGAAGGCAAGATCAATATCGGCTCAATGCACGTCGGCCGAATAGCCGAAGGCAAGCCGCAGCTCATGGTACTCAGTATCGATCAATTGGCATCGGATGAGATCATGAAGAAGCTTGGGTCGGTTCCTGGAGTGGTGAGCGCCAAAATGGTAGAGCTGTAGGTTGAAAGCGGGATGCGCCCGCCTTAGCTATTTTTTTGAAACTTCAAAAGACGCGGCCGCTATCTGCTGATTCACCGATAATATTAATATAATTTGGTATAAAAAAATCATCCTTATAATATTTCCCGCTTCAGCTTCTCCACCAGATCCGCCCGGATAGCGCTCCTGCGATCACCGCCACACACGATGCCCCGAACGCCAATGATGTCCGGGTCCAGGCGTTTGAGCAGCTTCAGGTGCAAAAAGTCAATGCTTCCGGCCAGGGCTACCTCCAGGCCAAAGTCGTGGCCCATTGAGATGAAATCCTTGAGATCCTGCTCGGTCATGAAGTCGAAGGTAGCTCTGCCATCCTTCACGGCCGTGTCCACCATTACCAGATCCGCCCCCGCCGCGGCTGCGGCCTCTGGCAGTAGCTTTGGAGATATTGAGCCTGCCCTGACCCAGTCCGAGTAGCCTGCCGCCACCACTCTCTTGCGAGAGTCGAAGTCCTTGACCGCTCGCACGATGCCCTGCAGCATCTCCTCCGCCTGATCCAAATTCTTCACGCCCAAAAGTCCGGCCTTGACGAATTCAGCGCCCGCTACAGCCGCGCCGAGGGCTGCCAGGCTGGCGGTTCCAGGTTTAAATTCCAGGTCTCCGATGGTGGCGCTCACAGGCACCTTGCCGCTGGCCAGTTCGACGACCGCACTGATGGCCCAGGGAAAGTTTGCTCCCAGGGAGCCTTCCTTGGGGTTCTTCACGTCCAGGATGTCTGCGCCGCCCTGCAAGGCAGCGCGTGCCTCTTCGATGTTCATAGGGCTAACCAATAGTCTCATATTCAATCAATCCCGAAAGGAGCATCGTGCGTTGCATCTTCGTCCTCGATATATTTAACGGTGCGGTAGT